>NZ_NHML01000065.1:0-4549 GCF_002165735.1 Rhodococcus sp. NCIMB 12038 | reverse complement strand
GGCTGGGTCCGGTCAGAGAGCCCCCCTTTTGGCCCGGACGCTTGCCGCATCCAGGATCGCTGCCGTCCAGTCGAGTTCGCCCGCGCTCCCGAGCCGGTCGAGCACTTCGCGATGGAGTTTCTCGAACACCCCATCCCGCACCCAGGCACTGAACCGTCGATGCGCGGTCGGCACCGTCACCCCGAAGGAGGGCGGCAGATGCCGCCACGCACATCCGCTGGTGAGCACGTACACGATCGCAGTGAACACCGCCCGGTCATCGGCCGGCGCACTGCCACCTCCCTGCGGCCGGGCGACAAAACGCGGAATCAGCGGTTCGACCATCTCCCACAAGGCATCCGGCACCAGCCTCAGTGACAACTCATCTACCACGCGTCACATTATGTCCCACACATCACTTCATCCACATGAGACACGCTCTAAGTCCATTCCCAAAGGAACCCTGCACCGGGTCCTGTCCGACATGGCGGCGGTGCGGCTGTTGGACCGGAGCGGCAACAACTACCGGCTCGGCGGCGACCTCTTCGAACTGGGCATGCGGGCGTCGGTCGAGCGGAGCCTGCTCGAGGTGGCCATCCCTTCACGGAGGACTTACGTGCGCACCCACGAGACGGTGCACCTGGGGGTCCTCGACGGGACGGAGGTGGTGTACCTGTCGAAAATCGGGGGGCACCGGCAAGCAAGCGCACCATCGAGAATCGGCGGCCGGATGCCGGTGCACTGCAACGCCATAGAAAAAGTGCTGTTGGCATACGGCGACAACACATTGCGGGAGAAAGTGCGGCCCGGTCCGCTCCCCCGCCACACCCCGCGCACCATCGTCCTACCCGGCCCGTTGCGCACTCAGCTCGACCGCATCGCAACCGAGGGCGTCGGTTACGAGTACGAGGAATCGGCCACACGGTATCGTGTGCGTGGCCGCATCCGTCCGCGAAGGCGAAGACGTCGTCGCCGCGATCAGTGTGACCGGTCCCTCGCACCGCTTCCGGCCGGACACCCACGCCGCGTCCGTTCGCGCGGCGGCCGAAGGGATCGGGGTCACCCTCGCTCGACGAAATCGCCACCAATTGAGTGACGAACTCCGCATTTTCACACGAGACAAGCCAGTCGAGGTCCTTCTTTCAGCCGGTTTAGACCGATTTAGACCACCAATAGGTCGGATGTTGGTTCGTGGAATGAGAACGTGTATCAGTGGTGCGATGCGGCGGTGACAGCAGCCACGTCAGCCGAGGAATGCGGAGATGGCCGAGTACGTCATTTCCATCTGCTCCACCTGCGGGACGTGGCCGGCCTTGGGGATGATTTCGACGCGGCTGTCGCGGATCCGGTTGTGGAATTCCTCGGCGTAGTCCGGGGATACGAGCGTGTCGTGCTCGCCCCAGACGATGAGGGTGGGAGCGGTGATCCGGTGCAGGCGCTTGTGCAGGCCGCGGTCGGGGATGGGCCAGCAGAGCTTGCCGGTGGCGCCGAGGTTCCACACCATCGCGGCCTGCGCGTCCGCGAGGGGGTCGGGGTCCTCGGGGAGAGCGAACATGGACTGGGCGGCGTCGCTGCCGGGGTCGGCGAACAGCAGTGCGGGCAGCTCGGCGGGGGCGGCGGCGATCCAGTTGGCGACCGGGGCGTCATCTCGCCAGAGACCGACGGGGTCGAGGAGGACGACCTGCGAGAACAGGTCCGGGTAGGCGGCGGCGAGTTCGGCAGCGAGCATGCCACCGAAGGACTGGCCGATGACCGGGACGGCGGACAGGCCGAGTTCGCGCAGGGTCTGCTCATAGATGAGCACGGTGTCCCAGAGGTCGTCGATCTGGTGGATGGCGTAGGGGTTGCCGGGCGTGGTGCCGGGGAACTCGGGCGCGTAGATGGTGTAGCGCTGGGCGAGCTGGTCGAGGAACGGGTCCCATGCGAGTCCGGCCGCGGGGTGGACGTAGACGAGCGGGGGTCCGTCGCCGCCGATGCGGACGCGCATGGTGATGCGGTCGTTCCAGGTGGAGATGGTGTGGTCGGTCAGGGTCGTGGTGGTCATGCGGTCACCGCCTGGGGATCGGTACCGACGTGGTCGCCGGTGGGGTGGGGGACGCCGCCGAGGGCTTCGGGCCACCAGTGGTGCTGCCAGTCGTCGGTCCAGATCTGTTGGATGTGCGGGAGGACCTGCTCGGCGAACAGGCTGATGTTGTCCATTGCCAGGTGGTGCGGCATGGACCCGAATTGGAGCATCGCGTGTAGGTTGCCGATGCGGAAATCGCGGGCGATCTCGGTGATCTGGTCGCGGACGGTGGTGGGGCTGCCGCAGATCACCGAGCCGGCTTCGACGAGTTCGGCGAAGGTGGCCTCGCGCATCTTGGCGTAGATGCCGAAGTCGCCGGGGTCGCGGAAGATGGCCTGCAGGCCCTTGATGTCGATCCCGCCGGGAAGGGTGAGTCGGTGCATGGGAATCGAGCCGATTCCCTTCTGGAAGAAGTACTCCAGGTGGCGAGCGAAGAGCTTTTCGGCCTGTGCGTCTGTATCGGCGACGCAGATGGTCTGCATGAATCCCATCTGGTAGGGGTTGGCGTCCTTGCCCAGACGGTGGGCGGTGTCCCAGAATCGGTCGAAGATGCGCCGCCCGGCGACCTTGGCCCCGAACCAGCCGAAGTAGTTGAACCCGAATCCGCGCCTCAGGCAGAACTCCATGGTGTTCGGATTTCCGAGGCCGGTGATGAACACCGGGGGGTGCGGGTCCTGCTGCGTCGGGCGCGGCCAGAGGTTGACCGTGGGATGCTGGTGGAATCGGCCGTTCCAGGCGAACACGTCGGGGTCGGTCCATGCCTTGAGGACGAGTTCGAGGTTCTCGTCGAACCGCAGTCGGGTCTCGGCGGGCGGGACGCCGTTGTTGATGTTGGCGTCGTAGGCCAGACCGACGGGGAAGCCTGCGATGAGGCGGCCGTTGCTGATGGCGTCGAGCATCGCGAGTTCTTCGGCGACGCGCAACGGCTCTCGACTCTTGCCCAACGACCGGCCGAGCGGGTAGATGCCGGTGGTGAGGCCCTCCGCCTCGGTGGCGTAGGCGACGGCGGCCTCGATGATGTTCGGGTTGGGCACCATGTCGTAGGAGCTTTGAGCGTGCTCGGTGACGGCGATGGCGTCGAATCCCGATCGGGCCGCGTGCATGATCTCGTCCAGGGCGCTGCGGAAGGCCCCGTGGATTTTCTCGGGTTCGGTGACCTCGTAGTACGGGGTCGTGACGACGGATTCGGCGTAGCGCTTCTCGAAGTCGTCGGGCAGTTCCCGGTATGGGACTTGCTGGAAGTACGTGACTTTCATGTGATCAACCTTTGGTGAGTGGTGGCTCAGGACGCGCAGGTAGCCCGATTCGCTGAATTCGTGGAGACGGTGGGCAGGTGCACGGGCACGGCGCAGTCGCTTGACGCGAGATCTCGCCGGCTCGGGACTAACAACCCCGGCCGGCGGTGACCACCGTGCCGCGTGCCTCAGACACTATGAGCGGCGCCGGACTTCGGGCGATCCGCTGTGCGCACTGTTCGATCCACTTCCCACGGCTGGTCCGCCTGTGCCTGCGCGCACCTCTGTACCGGGCTCTGCGATGACGGCATCACTCAGGGCTCGCGGAAGGTGTCGGCCAAACAGCGGGGCCGCGGCGGACCTCGCCGGGGTTGCCGGTCGCTGAATCTGCCGGCGATGGCGTCACCGAGTGTGCAGATGGAAAGGTCGTTGCTGTTGGATGACGACGGAGTCGTCTGCACGGTGTCGGCGTTCGAATCCGTGTGTACGCCGACGCTCGGCATGGGTGACGGACGGATTCGGGCCCGGCGGGACCGTTCTGTTTCAGCCGCTGCGCGGCGGCGAGGGAGCCCTCCTCGCGGGTAGATCCCGATCAGATCCCATCCGAAACGGTGACGATCGTTGACCGCGCGGCCGACAGGGACACAGCGCTCGGAGCGGATTACCGAGATACCGAATGGCGACGAATGCCTCGCGGGCAACGAGGTCCAGCCGCTCGGCGCCTTGGCGCAACAGTCAGTACACCCGTGCTCATCGGGATACCCGGCCAAAACCCAAGGCGCACCGCCGATTCCGGGTGGTCCATCCACTCGGCGATATGCCGGAATCCGACGCCTTCCGCCGCTTGTGGATCAACGCATGACCAATGACCTCGGTGATGTCCGTGCGGCGGGCATGGAGGGCGACAGGCCGCAGGTGGTGGGTGGCGGCGCACCCGCCGGCAGCGGGCCCGCCGTAGACGCACCGTTGCCGTAGCGGCGCCTGGTGCGCGGACCGTGCGGTTGCGTCCACGCTCCGCGGGGCCCGGCAGGAGGGCAGCGCATGGTGCCGCATCGAGCAACGCGTCGGCCTCTTCGGGCGGCGAATGACGATCACCGCCGAAGACCCCACTCATGGTCGGTTCCGTCGTGACGACCGCGCCGAACCACCCTGGCGGATCAGCACCTTTCGTGGCCAGCCGTCATCACCGATGCCGACGACGGCGCCGCCGTCGATGTGCGATCGTCGGTTCGCTCGCGACGGCGCGGCCCACCACCTCGCCGAGCAACCG
>NZ_NHML01000073.1:0-8465 GCF_002165735.1 Rhodococcus sp. NCIMB 12038 | reverse complement strand
AATTGATTCCGTCCGCGTCTGTCGGAAACAACAAGACCTGGCTCGATGTCGCGGAGAAGGTCATTCTCGAAGTCAACTCCTGGGTCCCGGATGCGATGGACGGCATTCACGACATCTACTACGGCACCGCACTGCCCCCGCACCGCCGGCCGATCGAGCTCACCGACGTCGAGGACCGCATCGGTCAGCCCCACTACCGGGTGGACCCGGGCAAGGTGGTCGCGGTCGTGGAGACGAATGCCCCCGACAGTGCGAGCGCGCTGACGGCCCCGGACTCGGTCAGCGAGGCGATCGCTGCCCACGTGCTGGAGTTCTTCGACCACGAGGTCCGGCGTGGACGCCTCCCGGAGAACACGTTGCTGCCGCTGCAAGCCGGCATCGGAAACGTCGCCAACGCCGTCCTCGGTGGTCTCGACCGTGGCCCGTATCGGGGATTGACCTGCTATTCCGAGGTGATCCAGGACGGGATGCTGCACCTGATCAAACACGGCACCGTGCGGTTCGCGTCGGCAACGGCGCTGGCGCTCTCGGAGGCCGGGATCGCCGAGCTGACGTCCAACATCGACTTCTACCGCGAACACATCCGGCTGCGCCCGCAGGAGATCAGCAACCACCCCGAGGTGGTACGTCGGCTGGGGATCATCGCGATGAACGGGATGCTGGAGGCCGACGTCTACGGAAACGTCAATTCGACGCATGTCATGGGGACCAAGATCATGAACGGCATCGGCGGTTCGGGGGACTTCGCGCGCAACGGCTACCTGTCGATGTTCCTCAGCCCGTCCACGGCGAAGAACGGGGCGATCTCGTCGATCGTCCCGATGACCCCGCACGTCGATCACACCGAGCACGACACCCAGGTTGTGGTGACCGAGCAGGGCCTGGCCGACTTGCGGGGGTTGTCGCCGCGTCGCCGGTCCAGGGCGATCATCGAGCGATGCGCGCATCCCGAATTCCGGCCGCTGCTCACCGACTACGTCGAGCGGGCGCAGGCCGCTCCGGGAGCCGCAGGCCATACGCCGCATCTGCTCGGGGAGGCGTTCTCGTTCCATCAGCGGTACCTTGCGACCGGCACCATGCGCGCCTTTCACGAAGAATGAGGTGACTTCCGAGGCGCAGATAAGTGGGGGTGACCCGGCGGAGCACGCCTCGGGGATCTTCGTCCTGGGATCCGACGACCCGTACTTGTCCGCGTGGCGGCTGGGGCGCCGCGTCCGGATTGTCGAGTAGACCCATACCTGGACCATCACGAGGAGTGACTCCGCCGACCGCGATTTCGGCCTTCCTCCACGCCGTGTGCCGGGCGTAGAGTGGCGGGTGGTCGAAAGGTCGTGGTAGCAATGTTGGCGACAGTTCAGATAGCGTCCGGCGGAAAAGCGGCGCTGCCCTTCGACCCCGCCGAGCCGGTCAGCCTGGCCACCGCGGGGGCGATCGGTCTCTACTATTTCGATTATGGCACCGATGCGCTGATGAATGCGGATGACCACGGCGACTTCTACGTCGTTCAGATCCCGCTGTCGGGAACGGCCCGAATTACTTGTGGTGCAGAAGAATTCGACTCGACCATGACGGTCGCGTCGATTCTCTCGCCGGGACGCCCCGCGACCATGGAGTGGCACGAAGGGCATTCTCAGCTGATCGTCCGACTGGCGCGCGGAACCCTCGAGGAGCACCTGCAGGAAATTCTCGGAAGTCCACTCGAGCAACCGCTGCGATTCGAGCCGCAGATGGAACTCGGCAGTCCCGCTGTGTGCAGGTGGCGTGAGGCGGTCGAATTGCTCGAACACGAAGTCGCGAATCATGCGGCAATCACGGGTGATTCGGCCGCGATGGAGGAATTCGATCGAATCGTGCTGACCCAGTTCCTGTCCGCCCAGCCGAACAACTACAGCGACAGGCTGCGGAGTCTGGCTCAGAGCCTGACGTAATCGGCGACGCAACAGGGCCCTGCCCGCGGAAGGCTGCGGACAGGGCCCGGTTTGCGTGGGCGCTGGATCAAGCCTTCGCGGGGTCTCCCACCGCTTCGGCGGTGATGGCTTCCGCGCCGAGCACTGCGTCCGCGCCGTGCTTGGATGCGCCGGTGAGGCCGACGGCGTCGAGCACGTACGCCGTCTCGCCGTGTACGGACACGTCGAGGCCGTCGTATTCGCTGTCCTGGTCGGCTCGGATGCCCATGAACTTCTTCAGTGCCAGGACGATCACCAGGGTGACGACGAAGCAGTAGGCGAGAACGGCTGCCACGGCGACGCATTGGCGCCACAGCACGTCGAAGCCGCCGCCGTAGAGAAGTCCCGCTGCGCCGTTGGGGGCGGCCGGATCCGCGAGGAACCCGATGAGGACGGTGCCGAGGACGCCGCCGACCAGGTGCACGCCGACGACGTCGAGCGCGTCGTCGTAGCCGAGCCGGTACTTCCAGGAGACCGCGAAGCAGCAGACCGCGCCGGCCGAGGCGCCGACCGCCAGCGCGCCGAGGGGCGAGACGGCGCCGCAGGCGGGCGTGATGGCGACCAGGGCGGCGATCAGTCCGGATGCCGCGCCGAGCGAGGTGGCCCGGCCTTCTCGCAACTTCTCGACGGCCAGCCACGCGCAGATGCCTGCGCACGCGGCGGCGACCGTGTTGAGGATGACGACGGACGCGCTGTTACCGGCGGACAGTGCCGAGCCGCCGTTGAACCCGAACCAGCCGAACAGCAGGATGCCGGCGCCGAGCATCGTCAGGGGAAGGCTGTGCGGGCGCGGTGAGACGGGGAACGTCTTGCGGGTCCCGAGAACCAGGACGACGGCGAGGGCGGCAATGCCCGCGTTGATGTGCACCGCCGTGCCGCCGGCGAAGTCGATGGCGCCGAGGGTGTTGGCGATCCATCCGCCGATCACCGAACCGTCTGCCGAGTCGAACGCGAAGACCCAGTGGGCGACCGGGAAGTAGACGAACGTCGCCCACAGGCCGGCGAACAGCATCCACGCGCCGAACTTCATCCGGTCGGCCAGCGCACCCGAGATGAGCGCCACGGTGATAGCGGCGAACAACAGCTGGAATCCGGAGACCAGCGCGGGTGGCAGTCCGGGTTCGGCGGGGGCGTCCAGAAGCGAACTGGAGCCGAAGAACTCGAGCGGGTCGCCCAGGAGGCCGAGGCCGCCGAGGGAATTGCCGAGCACGGCCGAGTAGCCGAAGACGATCCACAGCACCCCGACGACGGCGAACGCGCCGAACGTCATCATGGCCATGTTGAGCGTGTTGCGCACGCTGACCATCCCGCCGTAGAACATGGCCAGGCCCGGCACCATCAGGCTCACCGCCGTGAAGGCCGCCAGAATCCAGGCGGTGTCGGCCGCAGCGACTGCTTCGTTCATAGTCGTCCACCTTGATCGAGGATGGCGGGACACTCGCAGTGTCCGCCGATGGGAATCAATGTCTATCGACAGTGAACCAAAGCGGAGATTGCGAAAATAGTGCGCTACATGACGAATGGGTTAATGATGGGATTGAGAAACAAAGTATCGTCACAGTGGACAACACTGTGAGGAGGAATGGTGACAACAGCTCGCGAAGTACGCATCACCCGTCGCGCGGATCGTCGCGTCACGCCATGGGCCAATGGTGCAGGGACCACTGCGGAGATCGCCACCGGTGCCGCGTCCCGGTGGCGGTTCAGCGTCGCAACGCTCGACGGGAGTTCGACGTTCTCGCCGTTCCCCGAGGTCGACCGCATCTTCACGGTGATCGGCGACTATCCGGTGTCTCTCGACTTCGGCAACGCCCCGACGGTGATCCCGCGCCTTAGTCCGACCCCGTTCGCCGGTGAGGACGGCCCCGCCTGTGTGGCGGCCGGGGCTACCGAGGCGTTCAACGTCATGGTCCACCGGTCCACGACAGCCGCGTCGGTGGACATCGTCGACGTCGGAACGGAACACGAGATAGCCGCCGACGGGCGGGTTGCCGTCCTCGTCCTGGTCCTGGGCGGACGCCTCACGACGGACCTCGGGTCTCTCGAACCCGGCGACTGCCTGCTCGTCGAACAGGGGTCGGCGCACCTGTCCGGACCGGCGTCGGTCGTTCTCGCCCAGATCCTCCCCAGGTGAGCGGCAAAGCGTGCCGGGGCACACTTTGGCACTCACCTGGGGGTACCTCGCGGCCACACTGGACTGTTAACGCGTCGCGTGACGCACGGTGCATCACTTATGGATGCCGGTGATGCACGGTGCATCACCGAAGGTCGCGGCCAGATGAGAGCGGTTCCAATCCGGAATCGGCGTGCACTCTCACTCGGTTCGATGGGAAATGGCTGCACCAAGGGGTTGTGGCGGTGGTGATGCACGGTGCATCGCCACAGAATTTGGTGATGCACCGTGCATCACCACGGTTCAGTCCGCCAGCAGGTCGTGGGCGATGGCGCGGATCCGATCGTCCTGCCCGCCCTCCGCAGCGAGGTCGGCGGGCGATTGTCCGTCCGGGAGCCACCCGGATGGGCTGATCCACCAGGAACTCACTCCCCAGGGGTCGTGCGTGGCGTTCAGGAGCTGGTTGATCTCCGCGACGACTGGCCGGACCTGCGCGGTCGCGGCGTCGAATTGGAAGCTGGGGTAGAGGTAGCGCCCGCCGATCTCGTATCCGATGATGTCTCCGCGTTCGCGTAACCGGCCGGCGGGGCTGCGTCGGTTGCTTACGCGGGAACGCAGGACATCGGCGACATCGCTGGCTTCGAGATGCGGATGGTCGAAAATCGCCCGTCTTGCCGTGGCCTCGGTGCGGGCCCGCGCGATCGACTCCGACACCACGTGCGCGGGCACCGTCGAGGCGACGGAGGCGCTGAGGGTGGGGCCGGAGGCGACGAGCGAGAGAAGGGCGTCGCGCACCGAGCTCATCGACTCACGGTTGGCGACCTCGCGGGCGAGGATGGCGAAGAACTCGCCGTCGGACAGGGCGCGGAGTTCCGCGCCGAGGTCATGGTCGATGCCCATGCTCGTCTCCCTGCGTGCGACGGTAACAGCAGCATACGTCGTTGTCGCTTCTGTTCTTTCGTCTGGACCATCTCAAACCAATGCTCGAGAGCATGACTTCGGCCGCCCAAGATTTGGGCGGCCGGCGGTCAGTGTCCGATGCTATCGGCGGGCTCGGCGACGTCGTCCGGGGTGAGGGTCTCCCGGAGCGGCACTTCCTTGATGAGCCAGGCGAGGACGAACGCGGCGGCGGCGATGACGGCCCCCCACAGGAAGATCGCGTGGGTGCCGTTGACGACGGCCTGTTTGAACACGACCTGCACGGCCTCGGGAAGTTGGTGCAAGGCCGCCGGGGTCATCCCGGATGCGCTGGGCGTTCCCTGCCCGCCGGTGTCGCCCAGCGACGACGTGAGTTGGTTGGCGTAGATCGCACCGAGCAAGGCGACTCCGATCGATCCGCCCATGTTGCGGGCGAAGGTGGCGGTACCGGTCGCGGTGCCCATGTCTCGGATCGGCACACTGTTCTGCGCGATCAGGTTCGTCGTCTGCATCAGGCAGCCCATTCCGACGCCGAGCGCCACCATGTAGAGACCGGTCTGCGCGATCGAGGTGTTCGCGTCCATGGTGGAGAACAGCCACAGGCCCACCACCAGCATGGCGGCGCCGACGATCGGGATCGCCTTGTAGCGCCCGGTCTTGGTGATGAGCAGGCCACCGGCGAGTGAGACGACCATGGCCGAGATCATCATCGGCATCAGCAGCAGCCCGCTGTTCGTAGCGGATTGGCCCTGAACGAACTGCTGGAACTGCGGCAGGAAGGTGACACCACCGAACATGGCGAATCCGACCACGAAGCCGAGGGCACTGGCCACGGAGAAGTTCCTGCTGGAGAACAGTTGCAGGGGGATGATCGGCTCCGCGGCCCGGCGTTCGACGATCAGGAAGAGGGCGAAACCGACGACGGCCACGACCGCGAGTCCGATGATCTGCCACGAGCCCCACGCGTACTGGCTGCCACCCCAGGTGACCGTGAGGACCAGCGCGGTAATCCACACGCTGAGCACGCTCGCACCCAGCCAGTCGATGGACAGTTGGGCGGCCTTCTTCGTGACCTCACCCGGCAGGGTCAGGGTGGCCCACACCACGACCAACGACAGCAGTCCCAGGGGGAGGTTGACGTAGAACACCCACCGCCAGGACAGGTTGTCGGTGATGAAACCGCCGATCAGCGGTCCGCCGATCATTGCCGCCGGCATCACGGCCATCATGATGCCCTGATACTTGCCGCGTTCGCGGGGGGAGACCATCAGCCCGATCACCGACATGATGCCGACCATCAGACCGCCCGCGCCGAGCCCCTGGATGGCCCGGAACAGGATCAACTGGAGCATGTCCTGGCTCATCCCGCACAACGCGGAACCGATCAGGAAGATCGTGATCGAAGCCATGAAGGTCGCCTTGTGGCCGAACAGGTCGCCGAGCTTGCCCCAGATCGGGGTGGCCACCGTCGAGGCGAGGATGTAGCCGGTCACCACCCAGGAGAGGTGGTCCAGCCCGCCCAGATCGCCGACGATGGTCGGCAGGGCAGGGGAGACGATCATGTTGTCGAGCATCGCCAGAAGCATCGCGATGACCAGTCCGCTCATGGCGGTGATGATCTGACGCGGCGTCAGCGCTGCGGTTGCCTCGGGCATGTCGATGGCCTTCCGGTGATCACGTGTGTGTGGTCGAGTACCCTGAACACGGGCTACTAACCGATCGGTAAGTCACCGTACTCACTTACCGATCGGTCAGCAACCCTGGTCCGATCCGGGAACGCGAGAGGTGGTCACTGTGAATGCACCGGAGGATGCCAGCCGGACCGGCACCCGTGAGCGGATTCCTGCCGTCGCATTGAAGTTGTTCGCGGAGAAGGGCTACGAAGCGACCTCGATGCGTGAGATCGCCGAGCACTTGGACATGACCAAAGCGGCGTTGTATTACCACTTCGACAGCAAGGAAGACATCGTCCGGGTCCTGGTGGCCGGCCTGCTCGAGCAGATCGTCGAGCTCGTCGACTGGGCCCGCACGCAACAGCGCGGCCCGGACCTGCGGATGGCGGTGCTCTCCCGATGGCACGACATCATGCAGGCGCGCGGCCTGGCACTGTTCCGCTTCGCGGTCGCCGACAACCGGGTGTTCAAGGAAGTCGGCCCGGACAAGCTCAGCATGACTCGGTATCTCTCCGACCTCTACGAAATCCTCACCCCCACCGACGCGACGGTGGAGGATCGATTGCGCATCCGGCTCGCGCTGATGTCGATGAACATGGCCGGCATCGCCGCGAAAACCATCGACGCCAGTGACGACGAAATCCTGTCCGCGGCCCGCAAGATCGCATCCGAACTGATGCCCGGCGACAACGACACCGACTTCGACGGACGGTGACGGACGGGATTGTCGTCCAGCTCCCCAGGTGAGCGGCAAAGCGTGCCGGGGCACACTTTGGCACTCACCTGGGGATCACCTCGCGGTCGACAGAATCCTGCGCAGGCGCTCGATGGCGCGCTCGGTGGCAGGGCGATCCTTCGCGACGAGTTGGTGCATGATGAAGCCCTCGATCGCCGAGTACACCAGCAGGGTCAGATCTTCGTCGGCGGTGATGCCCAGGCGGGTCAGTGCCTGGGACGTCGCCTCGATGTACGTCGCGTACAGCAGTTTCACCTGCGGGTCGAGGCGCGGCGTCCGCCGGGACTCGAGCATCAGCTCGTATTGGAAGACCTGCAGGTCGGGGTCGCGGGCGACGAGGTCCGTGAGGTGCTCGACGAAGTGGTCGAGTGACGACCCGTCGGCGATGTCGGCGAAGACGCTCGCGCTGTTGTCCAGCGCGTACCGGAGTGCGGCGTCGACGAGGGCGTCCGTCGACGCGAAACGCTGCCGGACTTCCGCGTCCGTGAGGCCCGCCTCCGCGGCGACGGCCCGGATCGTCAGACCGCGCAGGCCGTCGCGGGCGATCACGGAAACTGTCGCGAGGACCGTGTCGAGACCCGGACCGCCGGGGAGCGCCGCAGTGCGCGGTCGCCGATCGGTGAGCGTCACAGCTCGACGTTCCCGTGGGCCGCGAGCCATCTCATTCCGGGCTCGCGGGTACGGCTGATGCCCTTGTACTCGGCCATGTCCACCGGAAGGTCCTCGAGGACCTTGTACAGCCGTGCACCCCATTCCGGGACGGACGCGACATCGCGCAGCGGCAACAGGTAGGTGCGGATGAGGAACATGACGGCGCCGGAGTGCGCGAGCCGGATCAGATGCTGCACTTCGGTTCTCAGGAACAGTCGGTCGCCGGACTCGTGCATTCCCCGTCGAGCCCGTCCCGGGCCGCACGCCACAACTGCGCCCGCAGCAACTCGACCCGCAGCCACGGCACGGAGTGGCCGCCCCTGATCGAGCGCAGCGCCCCCCCCACGCGACCCCTCCCCACCACCGCGCAGCGCGCCGCCTGCGCCGCGGTCATGGCGACGTCCGCGATCCGGACCTCGATGGTCGGC
>NZ_NHML01000068.1:0-11069 GCF_002165735.1 Rhodococcus sp. NCIMB 12038 | reverse complement strand
CAGGTAGACCGACTGCCCCTCGGTGTGGGTGATGTACATGCCGAGGAACTTGGTGAAGAAGTCCACCGTCTCCTGCGGCTTGGGGCTCAGCAGTTCGGCACGGGCGAGATGGGAAATCTCGAACCGAGAGTCACTCATGTCGTTCTCCTTTATCGCGCCGCCATGACCGCGGTGGGCCGCATGCGCCGGCGACGTTTGTGGTGGATACGGGACTCGGGCGGGAATACGTCCAGACCCTTGAAACCGGCGGTGACCGCTGTCGCGGTTGTGACTGCCTGTGGCCTAGAACACTACGAGCCGGAGAGGCGTCGAGCCATGGCTTCAGGCGCACATCCTTTTGCCTTCAGGCGCACCGCGAGCCGCCCCGACGTCGCTCGCCGTGCATCACCTCCGCAGCCGTGACCAGCCTATCTAGGTCCGATCTCCGATTAATCGGGATCGGGGCGGCCCAGAAAGGGGTGCTGTTCGGTTATCCCGACCATCACCGCTCCATTCCCACCGGCAGTGGTTCCCTCGAAAGGACTTCGGTGAGGCACGAGCGCGATTCCAGCGCAGACCACATGCGAGTACTCACCACCGATCTAGACGCACCAGGTTCTGTCCGTACAGGCAGATATGAGCGAGAGGCACACAATGAGTCGCAAGAGCGCCGCGATCGTCGGCTCCGGGAACATCGGTACGGATCTGATGTACAAGCTGCTGCGGTCCGAGCACATCGAACCCCGGTACATGGTCGGTATCGACCCCGGCAGCGAAGGTTTGGCCCGGGCCCGGCAGGAAGGCCTCGAAGCCTCCGCCGGCGGGGTGGACTGGCTGCTCGCCCAGCCGGAACTGCCCGACATCGTCTTCGAGGCCACCTCCGCGAAGATCCACGCCGCCGCCGCACCGCGCTACGCCGAGGCCGGGATCACCGCCATCGACCTCACCCCCGCCTCCATCGGGCCCTACGTCGTCCCCGCGGTCAACCTCGACGCCCACCTGAGCGCCCCCAACGTGAACATGGTCAGCTGCGCCGGCCAGGCCACCATCCCGATCCTCTACGCCATCAACGAGGTCGCCGACGCCTCCTACGGCGAGATCGTCGCCGCCATCGCCTCGCACAGCGCCGGGCCGGGCACCCGCCAGAACCTCAGCGAATTCAGCGAAAAGACCGGCAAGGCCCTCGCCCAGGTCGCCGGCGCCGACCGCGCCAAGGCCATCTCGGTGATCAACCCGGCCGAACCGCCGATGAACATGCGCGACACCGTCTACGCCAAGGTCCGCAACCCCGACCCGGCCGCCATCGAGCGCGCCGTGATCGACATGGTCGCCAAGGTGCAGCAGTACGTCCCGGGCTACTCGTTGCGACTGGTCGACGTCGACGGCGACCTGGTCACCGTGATGCTCGAGGTCGTCGGCGCGGGCGATTTCCTGCCCACCTACGCCGGCAACCTCGACATCATCACCGCCGCCGCCGTCCAGGTCGCCGACGTCATGGCCCGCCAGAACCTCGTCCAGGGAGCAGCACAGTGAACACCCCAACCCAGAAGAAGATCACGATCGTCGACACCACGCTGCGCGACGGCATGTCCTCGGTCTCGCACCAGTTCACCCCGCAGAACGTCGCCGACATCGCCCGCGGCCTCGACCGCGCCGGGGTCTCGACCATCGAGGTCGCGCACGGCATCGGCCTCGGGGCCTCCTCGATCCAGTACGGGTTCGCCGCCGCCACCGACCCCGACTATGTGCGCGCCGCCGTCGACGCCGTCGACAACGCCGACATCGCCGCCCTCTACGTCCCCGGCATCGCGACGCTGGCCGAGCTGCAGAAGGCCATCGACGCCGGCATCAAGACCGTCCGTGTCGCGGTGCACTGCACCGAGGCCGATTGCGGGCAGCAGCCCGTCGAATGGGCCAAGGAGCAGGGCCTGACGGTGATGACGTTCCTGATGATGAGCCACAAACTCGAGGCCGAACCGCTCGCCGAACAGGCCGCGAAACTCGACTCCTACGGCGCCGACGTCGTCTACGTCGTCGACTCCGCCGGTGCCATGGTGCCCCGGCACGCCGGAGATCGGGTCGCTGCCCTGCGGCAGGCGATCACCGCGCACATCGGGTTCCACGCCCACAACAACCTCGGTGTCGGCATCGCCAATGCGCTCACCGCCGCCGAGAACGGGGCCACCTTCATCGACGGGTCCCTGCGCGGTCTCGGCGCCAGCGCGGGCAACGCCCAGACCGAGGTCCTGGCCGCCGCCTTCGAACGCGCCGGCTGGGACACGGGGGTGGACCTGTTCCCGCTCATCGACACCGCCGAGCACGTCGTCGCGCCGCTGATGAAGGAACCGCAGATCGTCGACGAGACCGCCCTGATCCTCGGCTATGCCGGGGTGTACTCCACCTTCTTCCACCCCACCAAGCGGGCCGCGAAGAAGTTCGGCGTCCCCGCGCGCGAGATCCTGATGGAGCTTGGTCGCCGCGGCGTCATCGGCGGCCAGGAGGACATGATCATCGACGTCGCCTCCGAACTTGCCGGCCGCACCTACGAGACCCCGGTCTTGGCTGGGTCCTGACCGAGTGGAGGGACGCTCCGGACAACACGCTGTCGGTGCGTCCCTCCATCCCACCCATTTTCCGCGGTGTTCGTGCCGTGCGCCTCGCGACCACCCGATGTGCGTGTGAAGCCATGGTGCGCCCGGACCTCGGCTCGTAGTGTCGTGAGTCACAGACACCGTCAATGGCATGCCGCGCTTTGTCGCGTTTTCACATCAGGCCCGGGAGGCCCTGCATTCCAGCCTGAATTAACAGGAGAGCACATGACCGCAGTACCGGAAATTTCCGACGTCAAGCACCTCATTGGTGGCGATTGGCGTTCCGCGTCGGACGGCGCGACGTTTGAAACGCGTGACCCGCACGATGACTCTCTGCTCGGCACCGTTGCCCGGGGCACGGCGGCCGATGGCACTGAAGCCATCACCGCGGCTCGGAAGGCGTTCGACGAAGGCCCGTGGCCGCGGATGTCGCCGAAGGAGCGGGCGAAGATCCTGCACGCGGTCGCGGACAAGGTCGACAGCCACCGTGAGGAGCTGGCCCACCTCGAGACCCGGGATGGCGGCAAGAGCATCAATCAGTCGCTGCACGCCGAGATTCCCCGCGTCGCGCACAATCTGCGGTTCTTCGCCGACTACGTGTCGATGGCCGCCAACGAGGCCTACCCGGATGGAGAGTTGCTCTCCTACGTGCTGTACCCGCCAGCCGGAGTCGTGTCGGCGATCAGCCCCTGGAACGCGCCGCTGATGCTGGCGACGTGGAAGATCGCCCCTGCGTTGGCGTTCGGGAACACCGCCGTCCTCAAGCCGTCACCGCAGACTCCCTTGACCGCCAATCGGTTCGCGGAACTCGCCCTCGAGGCCGGGTTGCCCGAGGGTGTTCTGAACGTGGTACACGGATTCGGCGGCGAGGCCGTCGCCGGACCTCTCACATCAGATCCGAGGGTCGACCGGATCACGTTCACCGGCTCGAGTGCCACCGGGGTCAAGATTCTCCAGGCCGCCGCCGTGAACCACACCCCGGTTTCGGCGGAGATGGGCGGCAAGTCCGCGAACATCGTCTTCGCCGACGCTGACCTCGACATCGCCGTTCCCAAGTCGATCCGTGCGATCTTCGGGGGCAACGGCCAAGTGTGCCTGTCGGGTTCGCGGCTGCTGGTGCAGAACTCGATCATGGACGAGTTTCTCGAGCGGTTCACCGAGGAGGCCCGCACGCTGACCGTCGGTGACCCGAAGGACCCTGCCAATTTCGTCGGTCCGCTCATCGAGCAGAAGCACCTCGAGAAGGTGCACGGTTACGTCGAACTGGCACAGGAGGAGGGTGGCAAGATCCTCACCGGCGGGTCCCGGCTTACCGACGACGCCCGAGCGAACGGTTTCTACTATCCGCCGACAGTGATCACCGGGCTCACCAACGACTCGCGCACTGCGCGCGAGGAGATCTTCGGTCCCGTCGAAACGGTTCTCGGATTCGACACCGAGGATGAGGCACTGCGGATCGCTAACGACTCGCCCTACGGGCTGGCCGGGATGCTGTTCACCGAGAACCTCAACCGGGCTCATCGAATGGCGGCGCAGTGGAAGGCCGGCACCGTCTGGATCAACACCTTCTTCGAACGCGACCTCCGACTGCCGTTCGGCGGCGAAGGCAGCAGCGGACTCGGCCGTGAGGGCGGCCAGTACTCACGCGAGTTCTTCACCGAACCGCGCGCTGTGACGATCCGCCTGCGCGGGTAGTCTTCGCCACCTCGAATCGTCCGGTGCGGCTGATGCTGCACCGGACGATTCGGTTTGTGCAGGTCCGGGCATCCGGCCGGGTTCAGGTCCTGAGCACGATGCCAGGGCGACACGGCACGGCCCTGGCCGTCAGGCAGCCTTGACTGCCAGTCCGTCGACCATTTCCGGACCGAGACCGACTCCATGACGGGCCAGGCTCCTCACCGATCTGCTCGGTTGCAGGGCCCGCACACGACTGAAAAGGCACCGACGGTGTGGTTAACCGCCGGTGCCCTGGTGCACCCGTTGTTCTTGGTGACTTGTGCCGCTCAGTTCCCCACTTTCGGCAGCAGCAGAGACACTCGGAGTTTGGAGTCGATCGTTTGCCCGAGTGCGAGGGATTGGTCGAGTAGTGGTCCGAGTGCCTTCACTTTCGCGTCTGCTTCACCGAGCGTGGTGACGATCGTCGCGGCCGGCGCCGCGGCCGCATTGGCCTGGTCCGTTGCCGCCTGTCCGGCTCCGATGATGCCCACGAGCGGCGGGTCCGCCGCCTGCAGTGCATCACCGAGCGCGGCCAGTTGATCCCCGAGCGAACCAAGAGTCTGGTCTGCCCTGGTCAGCGAGTCCAGGATCCCGACCACATGCGGGAGGCTGTTGTTGATCGCCGTGTTGGCGGGCGGTAGTTGCTGCGCTCCGTCCAGTGCTTGATCGGTGGTGTTGTCGACGATCTTCGCCTGTGCCACCCCGTCCTTGAAGATGTCGTTCGAGATGCTCAGATCGCGGGTGACGACGAGGATGCCGGCAAGTACTGCGATGGTGAATGCGAATGCAATTGCCCAAGAGAGCCGAAGCATCAGGGATTCCGCCTTTCGAGGAGATTGGGGTGCCGTCACGCCGGTGGCGTGGAAGCCGGTGCGGGTGCAACACCCAGCGGCGGCAAGTTCAGTTCGTTGACCGGTGGGCCGACCACCGCGAGAAGGGGACCGAACTCCTGGACGTGGGCGGCTTCCTCGCGGATGACCGACAGTGTGGTGGCGATCGCCGAGGCTTTCGGGCCGAGTTCTCCGAGCGATCCGCCGACCGTGGTCAGCCCCTGGTTGATGCCCTCCAACTGTGTCGTTACCGAACCGACCGCGGTGGACAGACCAGCCACGGTTGGGCTGGCTTGGTCGGCGCGGCTGGTCACCGAGGCCACCAGGTCGGGTAGCGGCAATGCGGTGGCTCCGACCGATGAGGTGGAGGCGTTGACAGTCTTCGCGAGGCCGGACAGCTCGCCCGCCTTGGTGGTGAGGCCCTCGAGGTCGTTGGCGAGCGGGGTGAGGGTCTGGATGTCGGTTGCCAATTGAGCGTGCTTGGGGAGTAAGAGAGCGGACAGACTGTCGAATTGGCCCGCTGAGTCGATGAGTTCGAGGCTCAATGCCGAGGGCCGTCCCAGCGGGTCGCTGACATCGCGTAGCGACGGGAAGAAGCCGTTCAGCGCACACAGGACGACGGCTGGCACGACTCCGAGTACCAGGACGACCAGGGACCATGCCTTCTTGGAGATCATCGGATTCCTTCTGGTGCGGGGATGAGCGCGTCGGAAGCGGGCACGAGTGCGAGTTTGTTGGTCGTACGCGTCAGTTCTGCATTGAGTTGGTTCGTCAGATCCAGTGCCCGAGTGAGTTCATCGTTGACCGCGGTGACCGTGGTGTTCGCATCCGCGGAGATCTGGTGCAGGGATGCGGCCGACCCTTGGAGGGTGGTTGCCACCGACTCGAGTTCGCCTGCGATCTGGGTATCACCTTGACCTGCGGCGACGAGGGCCTGCGCGTTGGGCAGCAGCGCGGCGAGATGGTCGACGTCCGTAGCGGCTGCGGAGTTCAACTGTGCCAGGACGCCGTTGAGTTCATCGAGCTGTCGGCGCGCGGTGGCGGGAGCGGTGAGGTCCGCCCGTTGGGCGAAGAATTCGTTGGTCACGCGGAAGTTGTCGACCACGGTGCGCGCACTGTCTTGAACGAGAAGCCCCTTGTGGATGGTCAGCAACACCATTGCGAAGAGAACGACTGCGATCACGGCGGCGGCGCGGCCGCACCATTCGGTGATAGTGGCGTACCGAGTCCGCGGCGCCGTATCGGGCACGTCCGATGTCATGGTCGGCGCGCTCTTCCGGTAGGGCAAGTCCGAAGTCGGGATGTCGAAACGCCGACAGCCGGTCAGGCCACGGCGTGAGAGGGAGGAGGGAGATAAAGTGTTGCCCTGCTTCATATCACGTCCAGTCGGGAGGGTGGGTTGCGCAGTTCAGTGGATCTGACGGACTATCCGGGTAGGGGCAGCATCTGGTTGATCGTTTGTGCCGCCGCGACCGATCCCTCTAGATCACTGACCAGTCCCTGCACGATGGCCAGCAGCTGTCGGCCTTGAGCACCGAAGCTGTCGGCGGACTCCACCAAGGGCAGCACCGTGTTCTGGACCTCGCCGAGTATGGACTGGATATTCTGCAATTGTTCGTTGGTCATCTGCGCACCTGTTGTTCCCTGCGCGAGCATCGCCGCGGCGGGCGTGATGGCCTCGTCGAGTTTGACCAGGAGGGGACCCAGCGCGACTGTCGAATCCAGCGCCGTTTGTGCAGTGTGCGTGAGTTCGGTCAACTGCTGCAACTGTCCGGTGAGTTTGTCATTGACGTCGACGATGTCCTCAGAGACACCGATGCTGGTCACGTTGACTTGCTGCTGATTGTCGAGGCGATGATTGAGGTTGTAGACGACGAATGTCAACAGTCCCAGAACACCGACCGCGACGATCGCCAGGACCATCCGTGCGGGTCCACCGCGGCGTCCGAAGAAGATCACAACAATTCCCTACTTTCCTGACAGATCGTTCGCGGATTCTTCCGCCGAGACCCGGGCGCTGTGGACCTTCTCGGCCGTCGAGCGTGCGTCGTCGAGGATCGATGCCAGTGTTGCGCGGTTGCCGGCCAGCGCCGTTGTCGCACCGTCGACCGGAGGCTGCAGCGAGTTGATGTGCGCAGTCAAAGCGTCCAGGGACACCACGAGATCGTCGACGTTCGCGCCTGCCTGGTCGAGTGTGCTCTGTACATCTCCGCTGATCTGGCCGATCAGGGTATTCAGTTCCGCCGCCACTGTGGCATCCGTTTCTTGGACGCTGGCCAGGGCCGCCTTCATCTTGTCGAGGGCTGCGAATGCGGACAGGGTGACTTTCTCGTGTTCGACGAGTTCGGCAAGCGCGGGGTTGTAGTTGTTGGCAGACACGACGGCCTGGTCGAGCCGATAGGGTGTGGCGGTCAGGTCGTAGACGCGAGGCCCGAGATAGAAGATGCCTAACGGGATCAGAGCGAGAAGGACGACACCGCGCATCACCTTTGTTGTCGTGGAGGCGCGTCGCGGATCCGGTTCGCCCACGGCGCGTTCCGTATGAGAGATCACCGTCATGAATCGCTCACCGAGAGTAGGGCGATCAGGCGTAGCACCGTCGCGGTATCGGTGAACAGACCCTTGACGACGAGTCGGCGCGTCACTAGTGCACCGAGCAACTTCATCCCGCGATTTGTCAGCAGTCCGAACGGGACGAGCCCGCCCGCCTTCGTCGGCAGCTGTGCGATGGTGTGGATGTGGTTGTCTGTGGTGATCAACACCACCGGCGGTTGCCCGACCATGCCGTTGTAGACGACTGCTTCTTCGTCCCCGCACACGATCGTGCAGGCGCTGTCGGTGTCCGTGCTGATGATCGTGACGGAGTGGGTGAGCTTGTGTGCCAGCTTGATACGCGAGGGGTGTTCTTCGAGGTTTTCACCAAGGTAGGTGCCGATGAATCCTGCGATGCTGTTGGCGTCGGCTCCGTCGTACAGAGACACCGGGTACTTGGTGTGTTCGAGGGTGGTCACAAGGTCGGCCTTTCGATGCTGGGGAGGAATCGTTCGGCGTAGCGTCGCGCGACGCTGGAGGGACTATCGACGGATCGGTCGGGTTCGGTTTGGACACCAGGATGGGGCCGGTGGAGGTACCGGCCCCATCGTGGATCGGGCGTCGGGATTGGTCCCGGTGACGGGTCAGGCGATGAGATCCTCGCGTCCGGCGTCCTTGAGGTCCTGGATGTAGATCGGGAACAGGAACTTGGTGCTGGGCACGAGCTTGAGCACCTTCATGATCTGACCTTCGGCTTTGACGGTGCCCTTGGTGAGAGCCAGCGTCATGTTGACCTTGCCCTGCCAGAATTTGTTTGCGGTGTCGGAGCTCATTCGCAGGGTGGCGTTGGGCTCGACTCCGCCTTCGGCGACACTCGAATAGACCTTGTTGTTGGGCATATCGAGCACGACCTCACATTCGGGGTCGTGGCACGCGACGAGGAGAACGGCGCCGGTGGCGGTGAGCTTCGGGCCGAGCTTCTCGTCCAGGTACGCCTTCTCGAAAATGCCTCCGACGAAATTCCGCAGGTCGGTGGGGTCGGTGAATGCGGGCATTGTTCTCTGCTTTCTCTCTGATGGGTGTTACGTGAAAGGTGTGGGTCGGTGATTGCTCATCGCAGTTCCCGACCATGAGATGTAGAGCCGGAGGGATCAGTCAGCAAGCCGTAGCGCCGCGACCGGGCACAGTTTGACGGCCGTTTCAACCTTGGGACGAAGACTCTCGGCCGGAGCGTCATCCAAGACAATCACCTCGTCGCCATCGTCGTTGAGGTCGAAGACCTCGGGGGCGGCGATGACACATTCGCCGTGCCCTTCGCATCCTTCATAGTCCACGACGATCTCCATGGGTCTGTCTCCCTTCCTGCGAACCGGGGCTCAGCGGCTACCCCAAGCGATGGATAGATCCAGGTCAGCAAAGCTGCCTTCATGTCGGAGCGACGACAGGTTTCGGATCCGCTGCTCGGCTATCGAACCGACACGTTTTCCCGCGGCGCCGAAGACTGGGCGACTCCGCGCCGGCGGCCCCGAAGGATGCCGACGAGCAGTGCGAGAACGCCGAGGATCAGGAGAGCGATTGGCACGACCACACTGATCAGGTTCAACTGCATGCTCTGGGACTTGGCCGCAGCAGCGGCGTCGCTGATCGACTGGTCGTTGAGAGCGGTGTCGATGGCGAGGACGGGCATGACGGGCACCAACTGGCCGTCGATCTCGACATTCGCGATGATCTGCTGGTTCAGCTTCGCGTCGATGGGAGAGCCGAGGACCTGATCTGCAGCGAGGTCGATTCGGGTGACCGCGGTGTACGTGAACGGCACTGGATCGGCGAGCTGCCCGAGAGCCCCACCGAGACTTTGCTGCACGTCCGCCGGAAGGAGCGGAGCCAGCGATCCGACGAGCGACTTGGGCAGCGCGGGAGGCAATGTCGCCACGATCGCGGGATCGCGCAGGGTCCCCTTGGCTTCCACCGTGTAATTGAGTACGTCGCGTCCGGAGACGGTACCCGGGTCGACGTAGGTCATCGGAACCGTCGTTCTCGTTGCCGAATCGTAGTACTGGTAGTTCGCTGACGGGTTCGGGTGCAGTGGAAGAGCGATGGTCATCCCGCTGTGGGGTTCAACTCCCTCCCCGCGCGCGCCGTCCGCCGCATCCATCGTCTTGCGGTCGATGGCGTAGGTGTGGTTGGACGGCACCGAGAGTCCGGGTGCCGCGAGGGTGATGTCATCGTGAGCGAGCGCGGTGTCGCCGTCGGTGCTCGAGACGTAGATGTGCCGATCGATTGTCACCGGGACATCGGATGCGATCACGTTGGCGATATCGCCTGCTTGGAGCGCCTGAGCGTTGAGCAGCGTGCCGGTCCCCTCGTATACCGGGTTGACGTCAAGGTCTCCCGGCAACTTTGACAGCGAGGGCACTAGCACGAACCGCAGGAGGGCGGCCAGAGCGATGAACAGCACGCCGACTGCCACAAGGATTTTCGAAGAGCGTCTGACAAGCATCGACCGGTCCTTCGTCTACTTGATCGGTGGGTGAGGATCTGCCCCTTGTCGCCCGCCTCGCTAATGGACCGACACTTGCGTGGCCGTGTCGATCGTCGAGGCGGTGCGCGGATCGCCATCTATCGGTTCGCCGGGCAACCTCACTGTGGTCACCGCGGAACACTGCCCAGATGCCACCACGTCGGTCCAGGGCTATCCGCGTATCCTGATCAATCGAACTGAAGCCGAGCGACGATGCCGTGATGCTGGACACAACAACCGGTTGCTTGTGACTGCGCGCACAGACCAATCCGCCGGGTTAACCAGCGCCTCTGTGATATCAATCCAGCGGTCCGGGACAATCACCACGGTACTGCCGAATTCTTCCCGACATCCTGGAGCCGGCGCCGTTCCGACACACAACCCCACACACTGAGTGCGGCAAGACCCACAGTGCTCCGATCTGGGAAGGTACGGAATCGTGTGATGGACAGCTTTGACTCCGCGATCATCGAGTTCGCCTGCCGGTGGCTGCCATACGGCACGCCACCATCCGAGGAACTGCTCACCCGATTCGGCATGACACGTGAGCGGTACGGACAGCAGCTCGCGCGGATCCTCGATGATCACCCTTCGCGGATACCCCTTGAAACCCGGCGCAAGCTTTGGCTGCATCTCGCTGAGCGCCAAACGGTACCGCCCCAGGTGACGACCACTCCCGGTCTCTGACACGGGCCTACACAAAGCGGTGGCAATCGACCGCTGCACGATCAAAACTGCTGATAAAGAAGGCTTTTCATGAATTCTCCTGAACCGATCGTCATAGTCGACGGCGCGAGGACCCCGATCGGCAGCTTCGGGGGCGCGTTCAAGGACGTGCCCGCCCATGAACTGGGTGCGACCGCCGCGAAGGCCGCGCTGGACCGTGCCGGGGTGCCGGGC
>NZ_NHML01000041.1:0-73942 GCF_002165735.1 Rhodococcus sp. NCIMB 12038 | reverse complement strand
AAATCGTCGCCCAGCCCGCCCCGCTCGAGCCCGAGCCCCCCCGCAAAAACCCCCGCCACGACCTCCTCGACCGGCGTGGTCGGCGCCCGAAACTCCCGGACGACGAACGACGGCGCGGGCAACGCCCGTCGGTCGAGCTTCCCACTGGGATTCAACGGCAACTCGTCGAGGACCATCACCTGCGAGGGCACCATGTAATTCGGCAGCGTCTCGCCCACTACGATGCGCAGCGCCTCCGGGTCCAGGCCGAGGCTGGTATCGGCCACTACGTATCCCACCAATTGTTCGCCGGTGTGGGGATCGTGACGCAAGACCACGACGCTTTGCGCGACTCCGTCGCACCTGCTCAGCGCTGCCTCGATCTCACCGAGTTCGATCCGCAGACCCCGCAATTGCACCTGTGAGTCGATTCGCCCGACGAAATCGAGTCGTCCGTCTTTCGTCCACCGCACCAGATCGCCTGTGCGGTACATCAATTCGCTGTCACCTGCGAATGGATTGGCCACGAATCGGGCTGCAGTGAGTGCACCGCGGGCATGGTAGCCGCGGGCGAGCCCACTGCCCGACAGATACAGTTCGCCGATCACGCCGACCGGAGAGGGATGCAGCCTCGCGTCGAGGACAACAGCTCCGGCGCCCTCGATCGGGGTGCCTATCGTGATTCGTTGTTCCGGGACGAGCGCCTCGGTCATGGAGATGATGATGGTGGTCTCGGTAGGACCGTAGCTGTTGAAGAAGCGACAGAACGGTGCGAACTTCGCGACCAACTCCGGCGGGCAGACGTCTCCACCGACGACCACGGCCCGGAGTTCGTCGAGCCCGTCCGGGTCGACGATCCCCAGGGCCGCGGGCGCCGTGATGATGTGGGTGACCCGCTCGACGCGCAGTAACTCCGCGAGCTCGCCGCCACCGATGATCTCGGGTGGCGCGACCACCAGGGTGGCTCCGGCACTGAACCCCGCGATCATCTCGAACACCGACGCGTCGAAGCTCGAGGACGAGAACCTCAGCACCCGCGAGTTGCCGGTCAAGTTCAGCTCGGGGCGGGCGTCCGCACAGAACGACGCCAGCCCGGCATGGGTTACGACGACACCCTTCGGGACCCCGGTCGAACCCGACGTGTAGATCATGTAGGCCGCATTGGACAACGCCACCGTCGCACGGCGCTCGCCGTCGGTGATCTCTGCCGCCGAGAACTCGTTGCACAGTTCCTGCACTTCGCCCGCGGTGGGTACCAGCCAGTCAACCTTCCCCGGGGGCGATGTGGTGTCGGCACCGGTAAGACCGATCACGGCCCCGGAATCGACCAACATGTGCTCGATCCGCTCGACCGGCAGTGTCGGATCGACCGGCACGAACCCGCCACCCGCTTTCGCGATCGCCCACACCGCAATCACTGATTCGATGGATCGCGCGAAGGACAGCGCGACAAACGTCTCCGGACCGACACCCCGCGAGATCAGCACTCGGGCCAGCCGGTTCGATCGGGAGTCGAGGTCCGAATACGACATCTCCACGCCACCGCAGGTCAACGCAACCCCCAAGGGGTTCGACGCGACGCCGGCCGCCAGAATCTCCGGCAACGTCCGTGCCGGCACAGACAGTGGTACCGGGGCCGCCACCGCGAGCACCCGCTGCCGCTCGGCCGGACCCAGCAAGTCGATGTCGCCCACCGGGACGAACGGATTCTCGACGACCGCGTCGAGCACCCGCACGAACGCCTCTGCGATGCTGCGCACCGTCGGCGCGTCGAAGATGTCCGTCGTGTACGACAGCCTCCCCGCATACCCGCCTCCGGCCGACTCGCTCAGAGTCATCGAGAGGTCGAACTGCGCAGCCTCCCATTCGACCGTCACCGGTGAGACAGTCAGACCCGGCAGCTCCACACTTGACGGCGCGAAATTCTGGAACGCCAACATCACCTGAAATAGCGGCGAGAAAGACTGTGAACGAACGGGATTCAGCTTCTCCACCAGCCGCTCGAACGGCACATCAGCCCTGCCGAACGCCTCGAGGTCCGAATCGCGTACCCGTCCCACCAGCTCCGCGAACGACCGACTCGGCTCACAATGGGCCCGCAGTACCAATGTATTGACGAACATGCCCACCAGATCGTCCAACGCCGCATCACCACGGCCCGCGACCGGCGACCCGATCGCGATATCGGTCGACCCACTCAACTTCGCCAACAGCACCGCCAACGCCGCATGCACCACCATGAACGGCGTCGCACTCTGCTCGCGGGCCAGCGCCGCGAGACGCGCCACCGTCACCGTCGGCACCGCGAAGTCGATACTCGCACCCACCCCCGACCGCACCGCCGGACGTGGCCGGTCGAGCGGCAGAGCCAGCACGTCCGGCAGACCCGACAGCGCATCCGCCCAGTACTCGAGCTGCTGCGACATCAGCGACGTGGGATCGTCCTCGGAGCCGAGAACGTCTCGTTGCCACAGGGTGTAGTCCGCATACTGCACCGGCAGCGGGGTCCACGACGGTGCGTCGCCGGCTGTACGCGTGGAATAGGCGTGCACCAGGTCGCGGGCGAGTACCTGAATCGACCACCCGTCGATGCTGATGTGGTGCACCACCATCACCAGCACGTGTTCGTCGGGAGCCTCGCACCGCAACAATGTGAGGGCGATCGGGATGTGCGTGGTCACGTCGAATCCGCGTGCCACCGCTTCCCGGATCCGTGTATCCAGCGCGTCGGCCGGGGCGACGCCGGGCACAACATCGATCAGATCACCGGTCGCGGCGTGATCGACCGGCAGCACCAGCTGGTAGGGGCCGTCAGGGGATTCGGGAAACATCGTCCGCAGCGATTCGTGCCGTTCGACGATGTCCGCGGCGGCCCGGCGGAGCGCCTCGACGTCGAGGGAGCCGGACAGCCGCAGTGCCGCCGCGACATTGTAGGCACTCGACGTGGGGTCGAACCGATTGAAGAACCACACTCGAGTCTGAGCCAGGGACAGGGGAAGCCTGTCCGGCCTCGGGCCGGACACGAGTGCGGGGCGCGGTCCCGCACCGGCGTGTGACCGGTCGACGACGGCGGCCAGAACCCCGACGGTGGGCGCCTCGAACAGCGACCGCACGTTCAACCCGGTGCCGAGCTCAGCGTTGATCCGGGCCACCACACGAGTCGCGGTGAGGGAGTTGCCGCCGAGATCGAAGAAATTGTCCGACATACCGATCCGCGAGACGCCGAGTACGTCCGCGAGAATCTCCGCGAGGACGTACTCGGTCGGGGTGCCGGGCGGGACGAACTGTGCGGAACTCGCGAACTCCGGGACCGGCAGTGCCTTGCGGTCGAGTTTGCCGTTCGCAGTCAACGGCAGTTCCGCGAGCACGACCAGCGCCGACGGCACCATGTACCGGGGAAGCACCGTTGCGGCCGCGTCGAGTAGCGCCCGCTCGTCCGGGGATCTTCCGGGCGCAGGCACCACGTATCCGGCGAGGTAGTCGCCGGTGGACCCGTCGTTGCGGGCCAGTGCCGCCGCCTGTGCGACATCTTCGTGCCGGAGCAGCGCCGCCTCGATCTCCCCGAGTTCGACGCGCTGGCCGCGGAGCTTGACCTGGAAGTCCGTGCGGCCCAAATATTCGAGGTGCCCGGTCGGGAGCCACCGAACAAGGTCACCGGTGCGGTACAGCCGACTACCGTCTCGCGCATTTCCCGCGGCCACGAAGGGGTTCGCGACGAACCTGTTCGCCGTCAGATCCGGCCGGGCCTGGTATCCGCGGGCGAGTTGGATCCCGCCGAGATACAACTCCCCCGCTACTCCGACGGGGACGGGACCCAGGCGTCCGTCGAGCACATACGTCTGGGTGTTCCAGACCGGCGCTCCGATCGGCACGGTGGACTCGTCCGGCCCGGTCTCGTAGTGGGTGACGTCCACCGCTGCTTCGGTGGGACCGTACAGGTTGTGCAGCTCCGCCCCGCTCATCCGGTGCAGATCCGCCGCCGTCACAGGCGGCAGCGCCTCACCACTGGTGAACACCCGGCGCAACGAAGGGCACCCGTCGACGTGCGCCCCGGCCAGGAACACCGCGAGCATCGACGGCACGAAATGCACCGTGGTCACGGATTCTTCGCGGATCACCCGCTCGAGATAGGCGGGATCACGGTGCCCGTCCGGCTCGGCGATCACCAGCCGCGCGCCGGTCTGCAACGGCCAGAACAACTCCCACACCGACACGTCGAACGTCACGGGGGTCTTCTGGAGAACCACGTCGTCGCCGCTCAGCGGGTACCGATTCTGCATCCACAGCAGCCGGTTGACGATGCCCTCGTGCGGTACTGCCACACCCTTGGGCCTGCCCGTGGAACCGGAGGTGAAGATGACATACGCAGGGCTTCGGGCATGCAACGGCCTTAACCGGTCCCGGTCCCGGACGGGGTCATCGGACAGCGCCGATAAATCGAGGGTGTCGAGGTCGACCGCCGGAACCTCGGTGGGCAGCGCCACCCGATCCGCGGTGGTGGTGAGAACGACGACCGGACTGGCAGTTGCCGCGATGTACGCGATCCGCTCGGCCGGCTGGTCCGGGTCTATCGGGACGTACGCACCGCCGGCCTTGATCACGGCATAGATTCCCACCAGCAGATCCACCGACCGTCGCGCCGCTACACCCACGAGCGATTCGGGGCCCACGCCGCCGTTGATCAGGAACCGCGCCAGCTGATTCGCGCGAGCGTCGAACTGTGCGTACGTCGACACGGCCCCCTCGAACACGACGGCTGGGGCGTCGGGCGTGTGAGCCACCTGCGCTTCGAACAGCTCGACGAGGGTGAGTCGAGGCACATGGTGCTCCGTCGCATTCCACGTGTCGACCACCAGCTCCCGTTCCTTCGGAACGAAAACGTCGACGCCGCCGACCGGTGTGTCCGCGTCGCGCGCGATGGTCTCGAGAATCCCGATCACGCGCGCCGCGAGTGTCGTGACGGTATCGCGATCGAAAATTCCGCGCCGGTAACGCAGGCTCAACCGCAGACGAGGTTCGAGGATCGACAGCAGTGTGATCGGGTAGTGCGTGGCGTCACGCGCATCGAGAGCGGTCACTCGCATTCCCGCGATGTCGGTGTGCTCGTCGAATCCGGACTTGTCGACGGGGTACGACTCGAACACCGACAGCGTGTCGAACAGGTTGCCCAGACCCGTGCGCGCCTGGATGTCACCGAGTCCGAGGTAATGGTGATCGAGCAGGGAAACCTGCTCACCCTGGAGGCGTGTGAGCAGCTGCGCACACGTCTCGTCCGGGTCCATCCGCATCCGCACGGGCACGGTGTTGATGAAAAGCCCCAGCATGCCCTCGACACCGGACAGCTGCGGCGGACGACCCGACACGGTGGCACCGAACACCACGTCGCGACGGGAGAGCAACCGGGACAGCAGTATTCCCCACGCCGCCTGGACCACGGTGTTCATGGTGACTCCATGGCGCGCCACCACCGCGTCGAGCGCATCGATGAGGACCGCGGGTAGTGCGATGTCGACCTCACCCGGAACGCCGTGCTGTTCGGAGGACGCATGCGGTGCCAGCAATGTCGGCTCGTCGAACCCCTCCAGCGCGCGTTCCCAGGCCCTCAGGGATTCGTCCCGGTCGCGTGTCGCCACCCATTCCAGGTAGGCGCTGTACGGCCGCGGTTCCGGGAGGGCGGGAGCGCCGTCCGCGGCATAGCGGACCAGTAACTCGCGCACCAGCAGTGGCATCGACCATCCGTCGAGGATGATGTGGTGGTTGGTCAGTGCCAGCACGTGACGATCGGGTGCAGTGCGGATCAACAGTAGGCGCACCAGCGGAGGTCGGGCGAGGTCGAATCGGGCGACCCGGTCGTCGTCGAGGAGTCGCGCGAGTTCCTCTCCTGCCCTCGACCCGTACCCGGTCAGATCCACCTCACGCCACGGCACGTCCACCCTGTCGACAACCAACTGCGCCGGGACTCCGTGATCGTCGTACTCGAATGCGGCACGCAGATTGGCGTGGTGTGCGAGCACGCCGGCGGCAGCACGGCGCAACCGCGCCGAGTCGACCGCGCCCTCGAGGTCGATGCGCAGTTGCGCGGTGTAGATGTCCAGTGAATCGGCGGCGAGCGTCGAGTGGAACAGCAGACCGGATTGCAACGGGGACAGCGACCAGATCTCTCGCAGCCCCGGATACGAGTGTTCCCAACACTCGATCCGACTCTGGCTCATCGTGACCAGCGGGCAATCGGACGGTGTCAGACCACCCGCGACGGGCTGAACAGTGTGCGCGGCGAGACCGTCGAGGGCGCTTCGCCACAGATCCGCGAGGGCGGCGACGTCGGAGTCGCGGATCACCCCGGTCGGATATGCGAACGATGCCGTCAACCGGGGTCCCTCGGGGCTGTCGACCACCATCGCGTTGATGTCGATCACCGCAGCCACCGCCATGCCGGATCCACTCGCTGTGATCAGGTCCGGTGACTCGGGGTCCGGCATCCAGCCGAGATCCTGCAACTCGCCGAGGTGTTGCACACCCACGCGGCCCAGGTAGTTAAAGCTGATCTGCGGCTCCGGAAGACCCCCGAGAATCGACCTCGCGCTCTCGTCGAGATACCGAAGCAATCCGAATCCGACGCCACGGGCAGGCACCGCGACGAGCTGTTCCTTGACGGTCTTGATCACGACACCGGCAGCATGTGCACCCTCGAACGCCCCGCCGAGATCGACGGCCGGCAGTTCGAGCCGGACCGGGAAGGCACTGGTGAACCAACCGACGGTACGTGCAGGATCCGCGCCGGCCACGGCCTCCTCCTCGCGCCCATGGCCTTCCAACGTCAGCAACACCGAACGTTCGTCGACCCCGTGCGAGTGTCGCCACTGCACGACCGCCATCGCCAGTGCCGACAGGAGCCCGTCGTTGACGCCGCAGCCGAACACATCGGGAAGTCGAGCGAGCACCGCATCGGTCACGGCGGAATTCACGTCGATGTGTACCCGCTCGGTCGTGCGCATCGTGTCGATCGCGGGCGCGATCGGACGTGTGCCGATCTGTGGGTCGGGGCCGCTGAGAACCTCTCGCCAATAGGGTAACTCGTCTCTGTGAGCTCCTCGATCTGCCGCGTCCTGCAGTCCATACGCCCAGCGGCGGAACGACGTGCCCACCGGGGCCAGCGTCGGCGTCTGCCCCGCACTCAGTTGCAGCCACGCCGTCGCGAGGTCCGGCAACAGCACGCGCCACGACACACCGTCCACCACCAGGTGGTGCGCGAGAACCAGCAGTCGGCCAGATGCACCGGCAGATTCGGAGACACACCACACCAGCTGAAGCATGACCCCGCTCGCCGGGTCCAGGCGCGCCGCAGCCGCCGCGCACTCGACGCTCACCACGTCGGTGAACGCACGGCTCCCGGGTGCCGCCGCCGTGACGATCCTCGAAATCCGATCGCCCGCCGGCACGCTGCCGACGGCCGTCGTCTCGAACGCCCAGGTGCCGTCGCCGTCGGGGACGAACTTCGAGCGCAGAGCATCGTGGTGATCGAGCACCGCCGCGAGCGTCGCACTCAACCGATCCGAATCGACATCTGACGGCAAAGTCAGCAGGAGCGCCTGGAAGTAATCGTCGAAAGGGCCGCGCTCGAGCATCGAGCACATGATCGGCGTCGGCGGGATACGCCCGACGCCGCCGCCCTCGAGCTCCTCGAGGACGACCGCCGTTGCGGCCTCCACCGGCACCGCCACTGCGGCGATTGCGGCGATCGTCTTGTGCTCGAACACGGCCCGCGCACTGAAGCTGAGACCGAGCTCCCTGGCTCGGGCGGCGATCTGCATCGCGACGATGCTGTCGCCGCCGAGCGCGAAGAGACTGTCGTCCACACTCACCCGGTCGAGGCCGAGCGCCTCGGTGACGAGACCCGAGAGCAGCGCCTCCGCCGGTGTCGACGCGGCGCGGAACTCGTGTTCAGCTGACCCGAAGTGCGGTTGAGGCAGTGCACTCCGGTCGAGTTTGCCTGCCGCCGTCACCGGCACGTGTTCGAGCGACATCACTGCCGACGGGATCATGTGGGACGGCACGATTTCGGCGACACCCTCGACAATCGCGACCGGATCGAATTCACGACCGGTGTCGAGACGCACGTACGACACCAGCGCCGTCGTGCCGCTCGCCGTCCGATGAACCACCGTCGCCGCGAAGTTGACGCCGTCCTGGGCGAGCAGTGCCGCGTCGATCTCGCCGAGCTCGATGCGGAAGCCACGGATCTTGACCTGGGTGTCGGACCGGCCGATGAACTCGAGCGTGTAGTGGCCTGCCTCGGTTCCCTGCGACGACCGCACCCAGCGCACCTCGTCACCGGTGCGGTAGAGCCGAGATCCCGGCACACCGAAGGGGTTGGCCACGAATCGGTTCGCCGTCAGCCCGTGCCGATGGTGATAGCCACGTGCGATTCCGGGGCCGGCGAGGTAGAGCTCACCCACCACCCCCACGGGCACGGCGCGGAGCTTGCGGTCGAGCACCACGACGCTCGCCCCCTGGATCGGCCTGCCGATCGTAATCGGTTCGCCCGGCGTCAGCGGCTCACCTGCGGTGATGATGATGGTCGTCTCGGTCGGCCCGTAACTGTTGGTGAAGCGGCACACCTGCCCGAAGCGCTCCACCAGGTCGGGGGTGCACACGTCCCCGCCCACCACCACCGCCTCGAGATGTTCGAGCCCACGCGGGTCAACCGTGTTCATCACCGTCGGAGCCGTGATGATGTGGGTCACGCACTGTTCCCTCAGCAGGTCGACGAGATCGGTTCCACCGTGCACCTCGGGCGGGGTGACAACCATCGTGGCACCGGCGCTGAACGCCTGGATCATCTCGAATACCGAGGCATCGAAACTGGCCGACGAGAACCGCAGCATCCGCGATTCGTGGTGAATGCCGAGTTCCGGGCGGGCGCCGGCCGCGAAGTTCGACAGACCGCTGTGGGTGACGACGACCCCTTTCGGAAGCCCTGTCGATCCCGATGTGTAGATCATGTACGCGGGGTGGTGGACCGACAGCGGGGCGCGACGATCCACGTCACCGATCGCGGCGCTCCGCTCCCGGTCACAGCGGGCGCGCACCTCGTCGTCGTCGAGGACGAGCCAGTGAATGCCGTCGGGCAGTATTGCACGCAGTTCGTGCAGTGTGAGCCCCACCAGTGCCCCCGAATCGGACAGCATGTGCGCGACTCGCTCGGGTGGCAGCTTCGGATCGACAGGCACGAAAGCGGCCCCGGTCTTGGCGACCGCCCAGAACGCGACGAGTGACTCTGCCGACCGGGGAAGACTCAGCGCGACGAAGGTTTCCGGTCCGGCCCCCGATTCGATCAGCAGTCGCGCCAGCTGATTGGATCCCTGGTCCAGCTCGCGGTAGGTGATCGCCCGTCCCGCCGCCCGAATCGCGACTGCGTCCGGTGAGGTCGCAACGCCGTCGGCCAGCAAGTCGGGGAGGAGCCGCGCCGGCTCTGCCCGCGGACCGCGACACGGCACGAGATCCGCGCGTTCGTCGGCGTGCAGCACGTCGAGAGCGGCGATGCGGTCGGTGGCGGCCGACGCGGCGAAGGCGGCGAAGAATTCGAGGAACCGGGCATGGTGACCGTGCAGTTCCTGTTCGGTGTACAGATTCGGGTTGGCCTCGAAGTCGACCTGCGCCACGTCGCCTGCGACACCGGGATAGATGTTCACTGCGAGGTCCTCCACCGGGCCGGTGGTCAGCACGTGGAGCCGGCCGATCGACGGTCCGAGCCGAATCTCGTCGTGGAACATCATGATGTTGATCGACGGCCCGAAAAAGCCGCGACGACCACCCAGGATGCCCGCATCCCGTCGTATGTCCTCGTGCCGGTACCTCTGGTGACGCAGCGCTCCGGTGAGCGCCAGTTGCGTGCATCTCATCAAGTCGACGGAGGTCGTTTCCTCCCCGACCGAGAGTCGGATCGGGAGGACGTTGGAGATCATGCCGCCCGAGCGGCGCAACCGGGAGGTGGTGCGTGCCGAGACCGGCAAGCTCAACACCACGTCGTCCTGGCCGGTCAGGCGGGACAGGAATGCAGCGACGGCAGCCACCGCGGCTGTCGCGAACGTCGCCCCGGGTTCCCGATCGGTCAGACTCTGCAGTGCGGCTGTCGTAGCGGCGGACAGCGGTGCGCTGCTCACCAGCGACTGCGCGCCGATCTCGGCCGCTCGCCCGGCAAGGCTGATCGTCGGTGGAAGATCGAGGCTGCGTTCGGCCCAGTACTTGCGGTCCGTCTCGAACCGGCTCGAGGTGCGGTAGCGCGCCTCTTCTTCGACGACCTCCCGCAATCCACTCGCGGTGAACTCGGCCGGCGTCCGACCCTCGACAGCCGCGGTGTACAGCTCCGCGGCGCGGTTCATGAACGTCATGGCGCCGAAGCCGTCGAGGGCAATGTGGTGAATTCGCGAGTACCAGAAGTAGCAGTCGTCGGCGACACGCAACATGGCCGAGCGGATCAGCCGATCATGGAGGAGATCGATCGGGTTGCCGCATTCGGCGCGCATCCACGCGTGCGCCGCAGCCCGCGGATCAGGGTCGGAACGGAAGTCGAGGTGTGTCATCTCGAAGCCGAGCGACTCGTCGACCGTCTGGAGCGGCTCACCGTCCCACTCGACGATTCGGAGCAGTCCGGTACCGAGTTCCCGGAGCGCGGCGGGTCCGATCCGCGCGAGCAGGCCGATGTCGAGATCGGCGATACCGACCTCGACGTACTGAGCGATGACGATCGGAACGTCGCCCAGCAGGTGCTGGGCGAACCACATTCCACGTTGAGCGGCGGAGAGTGGGAACAACTCGGACGGCGCTACGCCATTCGCCATCACCGTGTCCGAAGGGACCGAATTCGTATCGAAATCGTCCAGCGATGACACCCTCGGCCCTCGGCAATCCATATATCGACACTGAAGCGCGCGAAGGGAACACCCATGTCACTCAGCTGCGGCTATCGACTCGTCTCTCCGACGCTACGCGCGCCCCAGCAGCCGACGCGAGACCTTGCTCCGTTCAGACCCCGCGGTCTCTAAATCTCGGCGATCAGAGGAGAGCACAACGGACGGTTTGTTTTGTGCATCAAACGCTTCAGGTTCCGGGTGGACGGTCAGCCGTTGGCCGGCCGCCACAGTTCGAGTCGCGGAATGTCCGGCGGCTCGAATCCCAGAACCTGCCCGTAGAAGGAGAGTTCGGCGTTACGGGAGCTGATGAGGGTGGCCAGCTTCCGGAATCCGTGCGACTCCCCCTCGTACTCGAGGTAGGCGTGCGTAATGCCCTTCTCCACGAGCGCATCCCGGAACCGTTCCGCCTGCGACGGCGGCACGATCGGGTCGTCGAGCCCCTGCAGCAGCAGCACCGGGCAGTTCAGCCCGGCGACGTTGTTGAGCGGCGCCCGCTCGGCGTAGAGGTCGGCGGCCTCGGGCAGCGGGCCGATCAGACCGTCGATGTACCGGGACTCGAAGTCGTGCGTCTCCTTCACGAAACCGTCGAGTTCGGCGACACCGAAGTAGGAGGCACCGCAGGCGAACACGTCCGACGTCGTCAGTGCCGCGAGCACGGTCCAGCCGCCGGCGGATCCGCCTTCGATCGCCAGCCGGCGGGGGTCCGCCATCCCCGCCTCGGCCAGACCGGTCACCGCGGTCACCACGTCCTCGACGTCGACGACCCCCCACTGGCCACGCAGCCGGTTGCGGTATTCGCGCCCGTACCCCGTGGACCCGCCGTAGTTCACGTCGACGACACCGATGCCGCGGCTGGTGAAGAACGCGAACACGGGATTCAGGGACGGCGCGACCCGCGACGTCGGCCCGCCGTGCACGAACGCCACGTACGGCGGCAGTTCGCCGTCCTCGCCCCGGTACCGCGGGTGTCGCGGCGGGTAGGCGATCGCGTGCACTTCGCGTTCGGCGCCCTGGAATGTCAGCTGCCGGGCTTCGGGGAGATACGCCGCCTCGGGCAGTTCGGTGACGGACAGCCGGACGGTGCGGAGTTCACCGGTGTCGAGGTCGAGTTCGCGCAGGCCCGCCGGGGTCTGGGCGCCGCCGGTGAGCAGCAGGATCCGGTTGCCGTTGCGATCCCCGAGCCCGATGCTGGTGAGCCCGTCCAGCGGGATGTCCACCAGCGAACCGGTGGCCGGGTCGAGCACGGCGAGGGTGTCGGTGCCGAACGTCCGCACGGTCAGCAGTGAGCCGTCGTCGCGGCGGGTGTGCCAGCGGCCGCCAAGCATCCACAGGGCACCGCCGAAGTCGGCGTCCATCGGGCACAACGCCACCGGCGCGGGGTCGTCGATGCCCACCCGGTACAGATTCCACCAGCCGCTGCGGTCGCTGATCGTGTACAGCTCGGTGGGCCCGACCCACTCCGGTTGCAGCACCGATTCCTCGGTACCGCCGAGCAGTGTCCGCACCTTCCCGTTGACGCGGCCGCCCTCGACGGCCACGACCCTGAGCTCGGTGCCGTCCCACGGCATCTGGGGGTGGTCCCACGCGATCCACGCGAGGTGCCTGCGGTCCGGGGACAGCCGCGGATTGGCCAGGAAATCCGAGCCGGCGACGACGGACCGCACCCGATGCGGGTCGCCGGCCGCCGACCCGTCCAGCGGGACGACGCAGATGTCGCGGGACACGCCGCCCTCGGTGTCGTGCGTTTCGCGGACCGCCCACACCTCGCCGTCGACCACCGACAGGTCGCCGTACCGCAGCGAGCAGGGCTGCGGCGGCTCCGGTGTCAGCGGCACCGGGGTCCCGCCTTCCAGCAGGTACAGGCGCTGGTCGCTGAACTCGGCGAACACCAGGTGGCCGGCGTCGGTGACGGTCCAGCCGCCGCCGCCGTACTCGTGGACGCGGGTGCGGGCGTTCCACGGCGCGGGCAGAATGTCTTCCGGCTCGTCGTCCAGTCCGAGGCGCCGCACCGCGACCCGCCCGCCTTCACTGGGTCGCAGTTCCGACCACCACACGTCGTCGCCCACGTACCGGCCACCCTCGACGGGGTGACCGCTGGAGGCGAGGTCCGCCGCCGCGATCGGAGAGGGCCAGGAACCGTAGGGCGCAGAGGTCATCCGCCGAGGATATTCCGCCGCCCGCTACTCCGCTGGCAGCCACGCGCCGTGAAGGCCCGCCGGAACCCGAATCGGTAGTCGCACCTTCCCGATCGGACCCGACCCGGGGTCGTCGGCGGGCAGCACGAAGAACCAGGACGTCAGGTCGCTGCGGTCGGTGCCGATCATCCCCCAGTACTCGTGCTCGCCGCCGGGCATGAAGATCGGTTCGCCCACCGACACGCTGCCCGGGTCCCAGTGCGTCTCGGTGCCGCGGGCGGTGTCGAAGAACCACAGCGAATCCTGCCGCCCCTGGCTGCGGTCGAGTTTGCCGACCGTCGCCACGGTGCGGTGCCCCCTGGTCAGTTCCCGGTCGTCGACCCGTGGGAACTCGACGTCGCGGTCGCACACCACCTCTCGTGTCACCCGTCCACTGCCGGGGTCGACGACGGCGCGGACCAGCGAGCCCAGCGACGGCGCCGGAGCCTTCGCGAATCCACCGGGATACGTCCACTCCACGTAATCGACGCTCACCCGCCCATCGGGCAGGTCGAACGCGTTCGCGAAGTGCCACACCCAGTACGCGTCGTGCGTCGTCCACCGCACCGGACCGCCGTCGCGGGGAATCAGCGCGATACGCGTGCCGTCCTCCGGCCGCCAGTCCAGCACGGACCCGCCGGTCAGCACCGCGGCGATGTCGAACACCAGCGGGCACAGCATCAGCACGATGTACCGCTCCGTCAGCGCCATGTCGTGGATCATCAGCGGCGTGTCCACGCCCCCGACCGCCGTCGGGGTACGCGCCACCGAACCGTCGGGATTCACCACCGACCACGTCAGATACGGGGATTCGAGCATGTAATTGAACAGCACCATCTGCCCGGTGACCGGGTCGATCTTGGGATGCGCGGTGCTGCCCACGCTCATGGCGCCGTCGCAGTTGTCCCGCCCGAGCGTGCTCAGGTCGGCCGGGTCGAGGCGGAACGGCAGCGTGGTCTCGGCCATCGCGAGGAGTCGTCCGCCGTGCCGGACGATGTTGATGTCGGGCAGTTCCCGGGACGTGCCCGCCAGTTCGGGCCCCACTTCGTCCTCGGTCGGCGTGTAGAGGTCGGTGACACCGGCCCAGATGACGTGCCCGGCCTTCTCTTCCGCCGTCACCATGGGCGTGCGGACGAACCGGTTGGTGTACCGGGCGCGGCCGTCGGCCAATTCGACCCGGTGGACCATGCCGTCACCGTCGAGCGGATACACGTAGGTGCCGATCGGGTCGAACCGCGGATTGGGACCGTTGCGCAGATACGCGCCGTGCAGATCGGCGGGCAGTTCGCCGATCACCTCGAGATCCCGGACATCGACCTCCTCCCGCTGCGGCTCGAACACCCCGACGAGATGGCTGTGGTGCGCGATGTCGACGGGTCCGGGACGACGGGTTACCGGTGCTGACATGTGGGGTCATTCCCTCCGGGCGCGGTGAACACGACCCCCTCTCGAGGGTACGACGGGCACCTGCGCGGGCGGCGGGTTTCGACGACACGACGGCGGCCCATACCCACCAGTAGAAATCGGGTTGCCCGGGAGTGGGAGAATGACCGTCGTGAGCAACCCAGACCACGGCCACCACCGCATGCCGCATCGCAAGCTGGAGCAGTCCACCAAGCTCCAGAACGTGCTCTACGAGATTCGTGGACCGGTCCATGCCCACGCCGCCCGACTGGAGGCGGAGGGACACCGGATCCTCAAGCTCAACATCGGCAACCCCGCGCCGTTCGGTTTCGACGCGCCCGACGTGATCATGCGCGACATGATCGCCGCGCTCCCGTACGCGCAGGGGTACTCCGAGTCCAAGGGCATCCTGTCGGCGCGCCGCGCGATCGTCACCCGCTACGAACTGGTCGCCGGGTTCCCCGAACTCGACGTCGACGACATCTACCTGGGCAACGGCGTGTCCGAGCTCATCACGATGACGATGCAGGCGCTCCTCGACAACGGCGACGAGGTGCTGATCCCGGCGCCGGACTACCCGCTGTGGACGGCGATGACGAGCCTCGCCGGCGGCACCCCGGTGCACTACCTGTGCGACGAGGGCAACGACTGGAACCCGGACATCGCGGACATCGAGTCCAAGATCACGGACAAGACCAAGGCCCTGCTCGTCATCAACCCGAACAATCCGACGGGTGCGGTGTACTCGATGGAGGTGCTGCAGCAGCTCGTCGATCTGGCCCGGAAGCATCAGCTGCTGCTTCTCGCGGACGAGATCTACGACAAGATCCTCTACGACGACGCCAAGCACATCTCGCTGGCGACGCTGGCCCCGGATCTGCTGTGCTTGACGTTCAACGGCCTGTCGAAGGCGTACCGCGTCGCGGGTTACCGGTCCGGCTGGGTGGCCATCACCGGCCCGAAGGAGCACGCCGCCGGTTTCCTGGAGGGTCTCGACCTGCTGGCGTCGACGCGGCTGTGCCCGAACGTGCCCGGTCAGCACGCCATCCAGGTGGCGCTCGGCGGGCACCAGAGCATCGAAGACCTGATCCTGCCGGGTGGCCGGCTGCTCGAGCAGCGCGACGTGGCCTGGGAACGCCTGAACATGATCCCGGGTGTCTCGTGTGTGAAGCCGAAGGGCGCGCTGTACGCGTTCCCGCGTCTGGACCCGAACGTCTACGAGATCTACGACGACGAGAAGCTGGTCCAGGACCTGCTGCTGCAGGAGAAGATCCTGATGGTGCAGGGCACCGGTTTCAACTGGCCGGACCACGACCACCTCCGGATCGTGACGCTGCCGTGGGCACGGGATCTCGCTGTCGCCATCGAGCGGTTCGGTAATTTCCTCACCAGCTACAAGCAGTAGGATCGAGACACAGCAAGCGACACGCGCGTCGCTTGCGTGTCTCCTGGGGGAAAACAATGGTCACCAGCACCCGCGCGCGTTTCGGACAATTCGTCCACCGGCGACGGCGTTTGCTGAACCTCACACAGGACCAGGTCACGGCCGCCGGTGGCCCGTCCGACGCAGCTCAGACACGCGCCGAGAACGGGACCGGCCCGGATCCGAGCATCGAAACCCTCCGCAAACTGGACGTCGCGCTGCGGTGGGCGCCGGGCAGCGCGGCCCGCACCCTCGACGGCGGTCACCCGACTCCCCTCGAGGCGCTCGACGGGGACGGGCGGGCGCCGTCGTCGCGTCCGCTGACGCTCGGACCGTCGGAGATTCCGCTGGATCTGGACACGATCATCGAGATCCTGGGGCCGCACACCCAGCTCACGAGGCTGAGCGTGGCGCACCCCGAGGTTCCGGGTCTGGTCGAGGCGGCGGGTGAACTGAGCCGTGTGGTCTCGAAGATCACCGGCGCGTACGTGACGCGGTTGCTGGAAGTCAACGGAGGACCTGCCGGACCCCGCCAGCCGCTGGTGGAGTTCGCGTTCGGCCACCTGCTGGAGGAGCCGTCGACCGTCACCGACCCTCGCGAACTGGAGGAGGCGCGGTATCGCCGTTTCCTCTACGGCCGGGGGGAGGATCTCGACGCGGCCACCCGGGAGCGTTTCTGGCGCCGATGGGAGGACGCGGTGAAACTCGTCGCCACCGACGATCCTGAACGCAGCGGAGACGCGGAGGTGACCGCATGAACGGGGTGCCGTTGTCGGTGCGGGTCAACCGCCTGTTCTCCCTCGCCCACGATCTCGACGGTCCCGAACCCGGCGAGGACACGGTCGCCGCGGGGGTGTCGCGGATCCTCGGACGCCCCGTCGCGCCGTCCGAGATCGAGTCGCTGCGCAGAAACGATCACGAGCCTCCGGAGCCCGACGTCCTGCGGGCGGTCGCGCAGCATTTCCACGCCCCCGAGCAGTACCTCGCGGCCGACGGCTACCACGACTACGACACCCTGGTCCGGTTCAAGATCGCGGTCCGCGAGGCGGGGGTGCGGCACCTGTCGATGAGATCGCTCGACGCGAACGCGGAGCCGACCACCGCCGAGATGGAATCGCTGATCCCGCTGCTGGAGAATCTGCGGCGGAGCCACGGCCCGTTGCCGGTCGCGTCGCCGGACCCCCGTCAGACCTGAGCGGGGACGCGCGCCGACGGGTCCTCGGGCCCGCCGAACTGCGGGAGGCGCCGCGCCCACAGCGCGGCCGCCATCTGCTCGCCGTCGTTCCAGTGGTCGGCCAGCCGTGCCAGTTCCCACGGTTCGCCGCCGACGTCTGTCGCGAACCGGTGCGTCGTCCCGCCGGTGCCGTGTGCCCGGTGACCGGCGCTGCGGGCGAGGCACGCGAGGTGCAGTCGCGCCGCCGTGACCACGGGCGGTGCGATGCCGGTGTGGTCGCCGAGTTCGAAGACGACGTGCCGGTCGAGGATCATGATCGCGTCGCGGATCTCGACGCTCATCCGGTCCAGCCGGCCGCGGACGGACAGCGCCCGGCGGTCGGCCGGCCGCAGTTCCAGGACCACTTCGGGGACCGCGCCCGTCAGGGTCCGCCACATCGGCTGCAGCCGGCGAATGACCCGCCGCGACCGCCACCGGTGACCGAGCACCCGGATCACCGGTCCCGCCGAGATGATCGCGCCCGCCGACACGACGAGCACGCGGATGAACGCCCCCGAGTCGCTGTGCGATTCGGTCAGTGCGTTGTCTTCGCTGACGGCGTTGACCACCCCGGTCGTCATGACGACACCCATGTCGAACACCTCGAACAGCGACAGCGCGATGACGGCGAGAAACACCCGGCGTTCGTGTCCCGGGGTCGCGCTGCGCACAGCTTTCAGTGAGATCCACAGGTTGAGCACGGCGACGGCGAGGATCGGGACGGCGTACGTGATGCAGTAGGCCGCGAAGAGCCAGCCGCCCTCGTCCGCGATCGCGACGCCCCGCGACCGCGCCGGGGCGCTCAGCGCGATGAGGGTCGCCCCCGCGACGACGCCCACCGACAGCGACACGACGTGGATGTGGGGCAGACGCGCCGGGCCGAGCGCCCATGCGGAGAAGAGGCTGATCAGCGACGCCGCGGTGAGGATGATGCAGACGTTGCTGAGGGTGTTCGCGAAGCCGTGCCCGAACCAGAGGTCGAGCCAGTGCTGCGCCGGCGACCGCTGGAGGACCAGGGAGAGCGAGGCGAAGACGAGGGCGGCGTTCATGCGGCGTTCGGCGACAGTCGACCGGACCAGGGCCACGCGCAGGAGGGTCGTCCCCCAGACGACGGCGAGCAGCGGCCAGCTCACGTAGGTGGGCGGTTCGTACACGGCGTCAGAACGTTCCGAGCATCCGCGACGCCCGGGCGTCACCGGCAGTGACGCCGCTCGTCGTCGCGCGGCGACCCGCCATGATCAGGGTGGCGAGCAGTTCCGCCTCGTATTCCTGGTCGTTCGAGTAGTTGGACCGGCCGAGCATCTTGACCACACCTGTCGTGGCGACCGACGGCGCGGCCGCCGACAGCACCGTCGAGTCGACGGACGTGTCTCCGACGGCGTCGCGGTCGTGGCCGAGTTCCATGTGTGCCAGTTCGTGGCAGATGATGTGGGTGGCGTGGACGTCCGACATCCCTGTCGCGTAGAGGATCACGTCGTCGTCGGCGCGTGCGAGCCAGAGTCCGGAATGTCCGCCCTGAACCAGGGCGTGCGAGACGGGGACCAGGTGGATCGGGCGACCCCGGCGGGCTGCGACACCGCCGATCAGCTGATCCCTGTTCCAGGGCACGGGAATACCCATCTCCGCCACGATCCGGCGAAGATGGTTGCTGGGTCGTCGCGACGGCCGCGAGATTCGCACTGGAACACCTCCGAACGGCCATAATCCTAGGCCGTCGGCGTTCGAGGTCACGACATGTGGGCGATTTCACCTACCCGGTTGACGAATACCCCTCATGTGTCGGTAGATTGGCAACCGGCACCTCGAGTGCCACGAGCACCTGTCGCCCCTCCCCCCCCCTGTGGGCGCCAGGTTGGTGGCGGGGTCAACCCCCCCTGTACCCCGCCACCCAGCTCGGCACTTCTCTCCACGCAGTGGCTTGTCGCCCGCGGAACACACCCCTCGTTCGGAGTTCCGGACCACCTTCGCGTGAAGCTCGGCGTTCGCTGCAAATTAACTGCTGCGTGCCATGTTCCGATATCTAATCACACCGGCGACATATAAGCGACACGAGAGCAATACGCACCGGACAGGACAGCAACACCGGCATCGCACGCCACTTCCGTCACAGCGTTCCCGGTCCGCTTCCGGCTACCCTGTCGTGCGTGCGGAGACAATCCCCCCAGCAGCCGACGCGAAGCGGACGATGAGCGAATTCCACGGACACGGCCACGGACATGGACACGGCCACAGCGACGGACCGGCCCCGATGGGACCCGTCGCCGCCAAGGTGGTCGTCGGGCTCCTCGTCGCCATCGGCGTGGCGGTACTCATCGGCGCAATCGCGTTGTGGCCCGGCAAGCCGAGCGTCGACGTCGAACAGCCGTTTCAGAGCGCCCAGGGCGGTGCGATCGTCACGGAGTCGGGCACGGTCACGATGCAGAACATCGGCGACTGCGGAAGTCCGTCGGCCGGGCGCGCGTTCACCGGCGCACCGCTGCCCCCGCCCGCCGGCGCCTACGAGTGCCAGCGCAGCATCGTCGACATCGAGTCCGGTCCCAACTCCGGCACCCAGACGCTGCTCGAGATCATCCCGGGCCCCGGCCAGCCCGACCTCCGGGTGGGCGAGCACATCCGGCTGTCCCGCCAGACGGATGTGAACGGCACGACGGAGTACTCGTTCGAGGACTACGCCCGCGGTCTGCCCGTCACCCTCATCGCACTCGCGTTCGCCGCCGTCGTGATCGCGGTCGCGCGGTGGCGCGGGTTCCGGGCGCTCGTCGGCATCGTCGTCTCGTTCGGGGTGCTCGTCCTGTTCACACTCCCGGCCCTGCTGGACGGGCAACCGGCGATCCCGGTGGCTCTCGTCTCCGGCGCCGTCATCCTGTATGCCGTGCTGTATCTCGCGCACGGCGTCTCGCTGCGCACCAGTTCGGCGTTGCTGGGCACGCTCGCGTCGATGGCCCTGGCGGCGGTCCTCTCCTGGGCCACCATCGAGATGACGCGTCTGACCGGGCTGTCCGAGGAGCAGAACACGAACGTGCAGACGTACATCCAGCACGTCAGCATCACCGGACTGCTGCTGGCCGGCTTCATCATCGGCTCGCTGGGTGTGCTCAACGACGTCACCATCACGCAGGCGGCGTCGGCATTCGAACTGGCCTCGCTCGACCCGGAGGCGTCGAGGCGCCAGATCTTCGGTTCGGCGATGCGCGTCGGCCGCGATCACATCGCCAGCACGGTGTACACCCTCGTCCTCGCGTATGCCGGCGGAGCGCTACCGCTGCTGCTGCTGTTCAGCGTGGCGGGCCGGTCGATCCAGGACGTGCTGCTCAGCGACGCCGTGGCCATCGAGATCGTGCGTTCGGCGGTCGGCGGCATCGCCTTGGCCCTGTCGGTGCCGCTGACCACCGCGATCGCGGTGATGCTGGCACGCCCCATCGGCGCGGGTCCCAGCGGCAACGCGGCCGCGGCCAGGCCGTCACGGGGTGGCCGGCATTCCAAATAGCGGGTGCACCGCTAGCTGAAGAGTCCGGCCTCCCGAAGGACGATGAAGATGATGGCGATGACCATCAGCGCGTAGACGGTCAGCATCGTCACCTTGGCCGCATGTTCGCTGGTGGGCGGGAACATCTTCAGGATCGGCTTCGTATACGCCACGAGCCGTCGTGTTTCTACCGGCGCGGCCGCCGAAGACGGGGAAACGTTGGGAGTGCTGTGGAACTCCGCTGGATTTGCAGTCACTGCACACATCCTCTCTACGCCGGAACCATTCCCATCGTAGGCCCGCGGAGCGGGACCCGGCACCTCGAATCGGCAGTCGGACCCCGGCGACGGCTAGGTTCCGGGGAGCCTGGGGAGTGCGGGCAGCTGGAACGGCGGCAGTTGGATCTGCGGCAGACCGGGAAATATCGGCGCGGGCGGAGGCGGCGGCGGTGCCGGCTGCGGCTCGGGAATCCGGATCTGCGACGCCGTCTGCACGGGCGCCTCGACGGTCTCGGACGTCGGAGCCGGCGGGAGCGTCGTCGGTGACGGTGTGGCCATCTCGCTGACGACCGGCGGATTGGCGGTGAGTTGCGTGGTCGCCGGCTGCGACGACCCCTCGGTGCGCGACAACAGGTTCTGGCCGTACCCGAGGCCGAGGCCGATCACCGCCACCACAGCGAGCGCGGTGCCCGCCAGCGCGGCGCCCCGGATCTGGATCTTGGCCACCTGCTGACTCGGCGGCGGCGCCGCGGCGCTCAGCCACGACGGCGTGCTCGACGGCGCACCGCTGCGCGCGACCACTGCGGTCGGAGCGTGCCGGAAAGCGTTCAACTCGGGCGTGTACTGCGGCGGCGGGAGGACTCGGGCGACCTCGACGGCCGGCGGCACCACAGCCTGGGCGAGCAGCGCAGCACCTTGTGCCGCAACGAGTTCGGGATGGTCGGGAACGATGACGGGCAACCCGAGCCACGACTCCAGCACCGTGCGCACGAGGGGAGTGCGCGCACCGCCGCCGGTGAGCACCACGGCATCCGGGGTTCGTCCGGACCGCGTGATCACGTCGCGGGCGAGGCGCGCCGACGATTCGACGGTGACGCCGATGATCGAGTCGAAGACGTCACGCGACAACAGCAGGAGGCCACCGTCGCCGGGGACGGCGACGGCGCCGTCGGTGGAGAGCCGCTCCTTCGCCTCACGGCAGCGGAGGTCGAGCGCCTGGCTCGCGGCCGCGTCGCGGGGCGTCTCGATGCGGTTGTTCTCCAACTGGTTGGCACGAACCATCCGGTCGAAGACGTCGCCGCTCACCGTGTCGGTGCGGACCGTCTCGACCACCTCACCGGTCGCCCGGTCGACGACGCTCACGGTGAGCCCGGAGCTGCCCAGGTCGTAGAACACGAGGGTGGCGTGGTCGCCGAGGGCGCCCGAGACGTCGAGGAATTTCAGCGCGGCCGAGGCCTCGGTGACGAGTTGGTAGTTGACGAGTTGCTGCCGGGCCATCGCCGCCTGGACGGCGCCCGCCTGCGCTTCGTCGCGGTAGGCGACACCGGTGGCGTGCACCTGCCCGGAGTCGGGTGCCCCGGCGAGGACGACGCCGATCGATTCGGCGGCCAGTTCCTCCGGCAGGTCGCGGCCTGCGGCGACGACCTGGGCCCGGAAATCGGGGAGGTACCGGCTCGCGGCGTCATCACGGTTCACGGAGTCGGGTCGCGCCAAGCGCACAGCGCTCGCACCGACCGACACACCTAGAACCGAACTCATGGGCCGCCTAACTCGACTGTGCACGGGTTCGATCCGGAATCCCCCCACTCCATGGCCCGCAGTCTAGCGAAGCGGTCCGACACGGCAACCGGGCAACCGTTCGACGGCAGGAGCTCAGAAGTTGCTCGCGATGATCACTCCCGGGATGCCCGTGCCCAGCGGCACGAACGTGCACGGCGGCACGACCACATGGGCGGGATCGAGCGTGTTGAGTACCAGTTGCTGGGCGAACGGGTCGTACGGCAGGTTGAAATGTCCGGTCTGATCGATCGGGCACAGGTCCTGGACGAGGATGTTGGTGGCACGGGGGTCGCGCAGCGCGACGTTGGTGTACGGCTGGATCACCTCGTCGTAGCGCGTCCCGATCGTGGTGTATTCGGCGCCGGGGACGGTGTCACCGCCGGCGTTGAGGGCGGTGAGGAACGCCGATCCCTGCACCTGTTCGGCGAGCGCCTCCGATCCGATCGTTTCGATCAGTTCGGTGCCCCCGGGAACGGACGTCACCGCCGTCGCGATCCCGAAGAACGTTCCCCCGTAGGTGGGCGACGCCAGACCGATCCAGTGGTGCACCTTCGATGCCCCGCCGAGCCTGTTGACGTAGTACCGGGCCACCGTCGCGCCCTGCGAGTGCCCGATCAGGTCGACCTCGTCCGCGCCGGTCGCGGACAGCACGTCGGCGACGAACACCTCGAGTTCGGCGGCGCCCTCGGTCATCGTCTGCATCCCGAAGTGTTCGGTGCCCGGTTTCCGCCCGTAGTTCAGGGCGAACACGCAGTAGCCGGCGGCTTTCAGTTTCGGACTCAGCCCGGCCCAGTTCGCGTAGGCACTGCCGTCGGTTCCGTGCACGAGAATCACGGGGCGGGGGTGCGCGGGATCGGGGCGGCACGAGAAGTCGTTGGCACCGGGCGGCGCGGAATGCGGATGGTGTTTCGCGTACGCGATCGCGCTGCCGGGGTCGGATTGCGGGGGCCCCGGTAGCGTCGGGACTTCCGCCGCGTGAGCGGGCGCGGCGCCGAGCAGGCAGATCACGGCAGCGAGGACTGCGAGTCGGAATCCGTGACGTGCCTTCGACATCGCCCAGCCCTCCGTTGCGATTTGGGCTGACGCTACCGTCCGCCGATGCCACCGGCAGTGGAGATCGTCAAACCCGTTGTCGCGAGGCGTTCCGCACTCTGCGCGAGCTATCCCCTCCCGAGGCCCCGGTAGACCCACCCGGCGGTGCGCCAGTCCTCGGCGTCGAGGCAGTTGCGGCCATCGACCATCACCCGCGCACGCACCACACCGTGCAGATCCTCCGGTTTCAGTGCGGCGAACTCCGCCCATTCGGTGAGCAGCAGCACCGCGTCCGCGTTGTCGCACGCCTCGACCGCCGACGTCGCGTAGTTCAGCGTCGGGAACAGCCTTCGGGAGTTGTCGAGGGCCTTCGGGTCGTAGACGCTGACGACGGCCCCGTGCAACTGCATCATTCCCGCGACGTTGAGCGCCGGGGAGTCGCGGACGTCGTCGGACTCCGGTTTGAACGCCGCGCCGAGGACGGCCACGTTGGCACCGAGCAGCGACCCTCCGCACGCCTGCGCCGCCAACTCCACCATCCGGGTGCGCCGGCGCATGTTGATGCTGTCGACCTCCCGCAGGAAGTGCAGCGCCTGGTTCGCGCCCAGCTCACCGGCCCGGGCCATGAACGCGCGGATGTCCTTGGGCAGGCAGCCGCCGCCGAAGCCGAGACCGGCGTTGAGGAACCGCCTGCCGATCCGCGCGTCGTAGCCGAGGGCGTCGGCGAGTTGGGTGACGTCGGCGCCGGTGGCCTCGCACACCTCGGAGATGGCGTTGATGAAGGAGATCTTGGTGGCGAGGAACGCGTTGGCCGAGACCTTGACCAGTTCCGCGGTGGCGAGGTCGGTGACCAGGAACGGGATGTCCTCGCCGAGCAGCCGGGCGTACAGCTCACGCAACTCGGCCTCCGCGCGTCCGGGGCGCAGGCGGTCCACGCCCAGCACCATCCGGTCGGGATGCAGCGTGTCCTCGACGGCGAAGCCCTCCCGGAGGAACTCCGGGTTCCACGCCACCTCCACGGCGTCACCCGCCGGCGCGAGCGCGCGGGCCCGGGCACCCAGATCGGCCGCCGTCCCGACGGGAACGGTCGACTTGCCGACGATGACGGCGGGACGGTCGAGCATCGGCGCGAGGGTGTCGATCACCGAGTGCACGTGCCGCAGGTCCGCGCCGTACTCGCCCTTCTTCTGCGGGGTGCCGACGCCGAGGAAGTGGAGGTCGGCGAACTCCGCGGCCTCGCGGTACGAGGTGGTGAAGTGCAGTCGGCCGGCGTCGATGTTCCGGCGCAGGACGTCGGCGAGTCCGGGCTCGTAGAACGGGACCTCTCCGGAGGAGAGCTTCGCCACTTTTCCGGGGTCGATGTCGACGCCCAGGACGTCGTGACCCAGCTCCGCCATGCAGGCGGCGTGGGTGGCTCCCAGGTATCCGGTTCCAAACACGGTGCAGCGCATGCACCCTTGATAACTACCGCAGGTGAGCGCGATATTTACCCGGCAGATGTTCGAAGCCAACAGTGCGTGTACGGACGGTGCGGGGCGAGACCCTATGCTTCGCCCATGCATGTTCTCTTCGTCTGCACCGGAAACGTCTGTCGCTCCCCAACGGCCGAGCGCCTCGCAGTGGCATACGCCGAGGAGCTCGGGATCACCGATCTGACCGCCGAAAGCGCAGGTACACGCGCTGCCGTCGGACGCCCGATGGAACCGACGGCCGCGCAAGTCCTCGAAGGGCTCGGTGGTAACCCCACCGAGTTCACCGCGCGGATGCTCACCGCGGATCTCGCGGTGGAGGCCGACCTGGTGCTGACGATGACCGAGCGTCAGCGTGAGAAGGTGCTGGCGCTGGCTCCCGAGCAGTTGAAGAAGACGTTCACGCTGAAGGAGGCCGCTCGTCTCGCCGAGGCAGCGGACGCGAAATCGGTGGCCGATCTGGCCGCGGCACGTCCCAGACACAAGGCCGACGACACCCCCGAAGACGTGCCGGACCCGATGGGACAGGACGAGGACACGTTCCTGACCATCGGGTCCGAGATCGCCGATCTACTGGGTGTGATCTCGCGGAGCATCCGTCTCTGACCAGGCGTCCTGGTCGTCACGGTAGCGGCGGGTGCGCCTCGGTGTGGGAGGCACCGGTGCGCCCGGCTGCTGCTCGTTGCCGTAGTGGTCGGGCCCGCCGTACCACTGCTGACCCTGGTCGCCGTTGTAGGCGCCCTGGTAGGCGGGGGCACCCTGGTAGGCGGGAGCTTCCTGCGGATCTCCCCCGTACGGCTGCTGCGGGTACTCGTCGCGAACGTACTGGGCCTGCTGCTGCGGCATAGGCTGCTGGGGTGCCTGCTGCTGCGGTACCTGGTGCTGCGGTGCCTGCTGCTGGACGGGAGGCTGCGCGGGGGCGGCCTGCTGCATCTGCGGCAGCGACTTGTCGGTCTCGTAGTAGTACTTGTACTCGTAGACCCCCCGGCCGCGGCTCGGCGTCATCGTGATGATCGTTCCGAGGATGGTCGCCCCGACGCTCTGCAGGTTGCCCACCGCCCGCGACAACTGGTCCCGCTTGGTTTCGGCGTGCCGGGCGATGACCAGGGCGCCGTCCGACATCGCGGTGAGCACGGTCGCGTCGGTGACCGGCAGCAGCGGCGACGCGTCGACGATCACGTAGTCGAATCGTCCGCGCAGATCGGCCAGCGCCTGGCGGGCCGTCTCGGTTCCGAGCAGCTCGCTCGGGTTCGGCGGGATCGGCCCGGACGCCAGGACGGTGAGACCCGAGTACTGGGTGGGCTGGAGCACGGCGTCGAGGTCGGCCTTGCCTGCCAGGACGCTGCTGAGCCCGACGGACCCGACGACACCGAGGTACTTCGACACCCGCGGCTTGCGGAGGTCGCCTTCGACGAGGCACACGTTCTGGCCGCCCTCGGCCAGCACGAGCGCGATGTTGATCGCGGTGGTGGTCTTGCCCTCGGTGGGCAGCGAACTGGTGACGACGATGACGCGCGGCGGGTTGTCGACCTCGAGGAACTGCAGGTTGGTGCGGAGTTCGCGGTAGGCCTCCGCGCTCGAGGAATTGCCCTCGGCGAAGTTGATGGCCTGCTGCGTCTGCCGCTCCTTGTCGAACGGGATGGTGCCGATCAGTGCCGAACCGGCCAGTTCCTCGACGGTGCGCCGATCCTTGACGGTGTTGTCGAGGCGGTCACGCAGGACGGCGAAGGCGATACCGAGCAGCAGCCCGACCGCCGCGCCCAGTGCGAGGTTGCGCAGCGTCTTGGGCGAGACGGGTGTCGACGGAGTCTGCGCCTGCTGTTCGACGACGACGCGGGCGGCGGGGGCGCCACCCTTTTCCGGGGTCTCGAGCTCCCGGGCCATGACGACGAACTCGTCGGACAGGGCGTTGGCGATGTCGCGGGCGCGTTCCGGCGACGGATCCTGCACCTTGACGTCGATGAGCACGGTGTCCGGTGCGGAGCTGGCCTTCACCTGTGAGGCGAGCGCTGCTGCCGTGCCGCCCAGATCGAGCTTGTCGATCGTCCGCTGCGCGAGGGTCTCGCCGGTGAGCAGTTTGGTGTAGGACGTCACCCGCTGCTGCGAGAACAGGTTGCCCTGGTAGACCTCGTTCACCGACGATCCGGCGGACGTCGAGACGAACAACCGGGTCGACGCCTCGTAGATCGGAGTGGTCAGCAACGACGCTCCGAGCGCACCGAGAATCGCGACCACGGTGGTGATTGCGATGATTTTCCAACGTGACTGCAGAATTCGCAGGTAGTCCTGAATTTCCATTATCGAGTCTCTTCCAATTGCGTCGCGCTCAGCGGCGCGATCGAGCTGTCATTCACATCGTTCTGACCCGACTGAATCGCTACATCGTAGTGATGAGGTCCACTGTCGGCGTCACGTGCCGTCACGGTCCGCCGTGGTCCCCCGATCTCCGAAGCAGTCGGCCGATCTCGGCGAGCGGGCCCGGGTCTGCCATCTCGGAGTGGGTGGTGTCGATGTGGTGTGCGGTGACGGCGCCGTCGGCGTATTCGCGCCAGGCGTCGACGACGTCGGGGTGCCGGTTCAGGTCGCGGGCAGCGACGAACAGGTCGAGGTCGCCGTCGAACCGCCGGGGGCGGTGGGTCGACGCGATCAGCTCGAGCCGCTCGATCACGGCCCGGATCTCCCGTAGCCGGTCGACGCTCACGTACGACCCGAACTGCGCGATCAGCTCGTCCTCGCTCAGGGTTTCCGGTTCGGGTGGCTGATGTTGCGGCAGAAGCGTGTCGAGGAGTGCCGGCGCGGCCACCTCCTGCCCGGCGTCGCGGAGTTGGACGGCCATCTCGTGGGCGATGGTTCCGCCGAGCGACCACCCCAGCAGGTGGTAGGGGCCCTCCGGCTGGACGGCCCGGATCGCGTCGACGTACCGGGCGGCGAGCCCGGACAGTGTCTCGGGCAGGTCCGGCGTTCCCGTTGCCTGGATGCCGTACAGCGGACGGTCGCCGACGTGATCGGCGAGACCGCTGAAGCACCAGGCCAATCCGCTGAGCGGGTGCACGCAGAACAGGGGCGCTCCCGTGCCGGCGGGGCGGAGTTCCACCACGGTGTCGAAGAAGCACTCGGACCGCACGCCGTCGTCGATCCGGGCGGCCAGGCGCTGCACCGTGGGGTCGGTGAAGACCCATTCGATGGGCACGTCGCGGTCCAGCCGGCGGCGCAGTTCCGTTGCCACCGACGCCGCCCCCATCGATGTGCCGCCGAGGGTGAAGAAGGCCTCGTGGGCGGGGACGACTGCGATGCCCAGGACGTCCGCGAACACCGCGGCGATCGTCTCTTCGAGTTCGCCTGCCGGCACCGCGGATTCGAGGACCTCGATCGTCGGGGCCGGCAGTGCAGCGCGGTCGAGTTTGCCGGACGGCAGCAGCGGCATCGTGTCGACGACCGTCACCGACGCGGGGACCAGGTGCCGCGGCAGCCGGCCGCGCGCGAAGTCGACGACGGACCGCGGCGTCAGTCCGGCGGCGCCCGCGACGTAGGACGCCAGCACGGTATCCGTCGGCGTCGGCACCGCGATCGTCACGGCGACTTCGATGTCGGGGTGCCCGGCGAGTACGGCGTCGACCTCGGCGGGTTCGACGCGGATTCCGCGGATCTTCACCTGGGAATCGCTGCGGCCCACATATTCCAGCCGGCCGGCCGGGTCACGCCGCACCACGTCGCCCGTGCGGTACAGCCGCTCCCCCGGTTTGCCGTAGGGATGTGCCACGAATTGTCCTGCGGTGAGATCACTTCGACCCAGATAGCCGCGGGCGATGCCGCTGCCCGCCAGATACAGTTCGCCCGTCACGCCGTCGGGCACGGGGTGCAGACGCGGGTCGAGGACGAAGGCGGCGTTGCCGTCCAGGGCGCTTCCGATGGTGATCGGCACGCCGGGTTCGAGGGGACCCGCGACGGACGCGTCGACGGTGAACTCGGTCGGGCCGTAGGCGTTGAACAACCGGTGCCGCCGCGACCACCGGTCGGCGAGGTCCGCGGGCAGTGCCTCTCCCCCGACGACGACCGTCGACGGTGCGAGGCTGTGCGGGTCGAGGGAGGCCAGCACGGTCGGGGTGAGCGTGAAGTGGGTGATGTTCTGCGCCACCAGGAACCGGGTCAGGTCGTCGCCGGCATAACTGAAGGCGGGTGCGGCCACCAGGGCACTGCCCAGCGACACCGCCCAGAGCATTTCGAACACCGCGACGTCGAAGGTCGGGGACGTCGACTGCAGCACCCGGCCGGCGTCGCCTCCCGCCACCTTCGGCGTGTAGGCGGGGGTGGCGAGGAGGGTCGTGAGTCCGCGGTGTGTGACGACGACGCCTTTGGGCCGGCCGGTGGATCCCGACGTGTAGATCACATACGCCGCGTTGTCCACGTCGGGTGCGACCGGATTCGCGTCCCCGGAGGGCTGTTCGTCCAGGCTCATCCAGTCGACGGATCGCGGCAGATCCCCGGCGCCACCGACGGTCAATCCGAGCACCGCACGCGAGTCGGTCAGCATCCAGTCGAGTCGTTCCGCGGGATGGGTGGGATCCAGCGACATCCATGCCGCACCGGTCTTGGTCACCGACCACACTGCCAGGAGCCAATGCCGGCCGCGGGGTGTCGCGACGGCGACGACGTCCTCCGGGCCGACGCCGCGGGACGCGAGTGCGCGGGCCCAGCGGTCCGATTCTTCGTCGAGTTCGCGGTAGCTCCACCGGGTGTCGCCGTCGACCACCGCGACGGCGGACGGGGTGGCGCGGACACGGGTGGCGAGGATGTCGCCGAGCGTCCGCGGCGCGGCCACCGGCCGGGGGCCCTGCACGAGTTGTGCGCGTTCGGCGTCGTCGAGGATGTCGAGGTCGCCGACGGCCACCGACGGGGTGGTCAGGGCGGCCTCGAGGACGGCGGCGAACCGGCGCAGGAGCGTGAGTGCCGTGTGCCGGTCGAACAGGTCGGTGGCGTAGTCGAGTCGCACCGTCGTGTTGTCGGCGGCGTCGGTCACGTCCCACACGAGGTCGAATTCCGTTGCCTGCGTCTCGGGGTGGTATTCCTCGGTGCCGAGGAAGAGTTCCGGGAAGTCGACGGCCCGCTGGTACGTCAGCATCACCTGGAACAGCGGGTTGTATGACGCGGACCGGGGTGGGGCGAGGTGGGTCACGACGTCGTCGAACGGGACGTCGGCGTGTGCGAGTGCGTCGAGGTCGACGGTGCGGACGTCCGCGAGGAAATCCTCGAACGGTTGCCCGGGTGAGACTGCGGTGCGCAGTGCCACGGTGCCGACGAACATGCCGACCACGGCGTCGAGCACCGGATCGGGGCGGCCGCCGACCGCCGTGCCCACCACCACGTCGGACTGTCCGCTGACGCGTGCGAGAAGCACCGCGAGGGCTGCGTGGAGCACCATGAACACGGTCGTTCCGCGGCTGCGCGACAGTGCGACCGCCCGCTCGCGCAGGTCGTCGTCGAGCGTCCATTCGACGCTTGCCCCGACGTGGCTGGGGAGTTCCGGCCGGGGGCGGTCGGTCGGCAGCGGGAGCGGTCCCCCGACACCGGACAGCACGTGCGCCCAGTGCTCGAGTTGGGCGTGAGCCGCGCTGCCGGGTTCGGAGGCGGTCCCGAGCAGGTCGTGCATCCAGATCGAATAGTCGGCGTAATCCACGACCAGCGGTGCCCACTGCGGGGCCGCCCCGTCCGCGCGGCACCGGTAGGCGGTGTCGAGATCGGTGAGCAGCGGTCCCATCGAACCGCCGTCGAGGGCGATGTGATGGACGACGACGCCGAGCGTGAAGCTGCCGCCCTCGGTGCGCCACAGTTTCACCCGCACCGGGGTCTCGGTGGTGAGGTCGAACGGCCGGGCGCTCCACGTGTCGACGGCGAAATCCGCTTCCACGGCGAGATCTTCGGTCACGGACTCGACGGGCAGCACCCGCTGGTGCGGACCGTCGGCGTCGACGGGGAAGACGGTGCGCAGCACCGAATGCCGCTCCAGCACGTCCCGCAGTGCCAGGCGGAGGGCGTCGACGTCGACTTCAGCGCCGACGCGGGTGACGAAAACCATGTTGTGCAGGGCGGTGTCGGGGTTGACGCGGCTGAGCAGCCACAGGCGTTGCTGCGCGGGCGACAGCGGAACGCGCGTCCCGGACGGACGGGGACCGAGCACCGGCCGCACGGCTCCCGTCGCGGGGCCGCCCAACCATCGGGCGAGCGACGCGGGGGTCGGGTTCTCGAACAGCACCCGGACCGGCACGTCGACGCCGAACGTCGCGGACAGTCGGGCCGTCACCGCCGTCGCGGACAGTGAATCGCCGCCCGCGTCGAAGAAGTTGTGCCCGGCGCCGATCCGGGCGGAGCCGAGCACGTCCGCGAACACACCGGCCACCATCTCCTCGGCCGCGGTGCGCGGGGGTGCCGCGACGACGTCGTCGTCCCGGGCCTCCAGCGCTGCGACGTCGAGCTTGCCGTTGGCGGTGAGCGGCAGCGTGTTCATCGCGACGATGCGGGGCGGCACCAGGTACGACGGCAGGCGGCCCGTCAGCTGCTGTCGCACAGTCCGGGAATCGAGGTCCATGCCGGCGACGAAGGCCACGAGGTCGTCCCGCTGCACCAGTACGGCTGCCTGCTCGACGCCGTGCAGTTCCAGCAGCGCCGCCTCGACCTGCGCCGGTTCGATGCGCATGCCGCGCACCTTGACCTGCCGATCGAGGCGGCCGAGGAAGGTGAGGTGGCCGTCGGCCCGTCGGTGCACCAGGTCGCCGGTGCGGTACCGACGGATGCCGTCCGGGGCGGCGACGAAGCGTTCCGCCGTCCGGTCGGGTGCGCCGAGGTAGCCCTGGGCGAGTCCGGGTCCGGCGAGGTAGAGCTCACCGACACCGCCGACGGGGACTGCCCGCAGCCTTCTGTCGAGCACGACCGCCGTGGTCCCGGGGATCGGGGCGCCGATCGTCACCGTGCCGGTCGCGGATCCGGGCTCGATTTCGGTCAGTGTCGCGACCACCGTCGACTCGGTCGGACCGTAGGCGTTGAGCAAAAGCCTTCCGGCACTCCACGTTCCGGCCAGCTCAGAGCTCAGGGCCTCACCTCCGACACCCACGACGCGCACCGACTCGAGCCCGCCCGGGTCGAGTGTGGCGAGCACGGACGGCGTGGAGAGGTAGTGCGTGACCCGCTGCTCGACCAGCAGCCGATGCAGTTCGGCGCCGGCGAAGACGTCCGCAGGGGCCACCACCAGGCAGGCGCCCGATCCGAACGCGAGCAGCATCTCGAGCAGTGCGGCATCGAAGGCGGGGTTGTAGCCGTGCAGCACACGGTCGTCGGGGCCCACCCGGTACCGCCGCACCACCTCGGTGGTGAGCGGGCCCAGTCCGCGGTGGGTGACCGCGACGGCCTTCGGTGTCCCCGTGGACCCGGACGTGTGGATCACGTACGCCACGTCCCGTGCGCACTTCTGGTAGCCCTGGCCACCAAAACCGCTCACGGGGCTGAACGCCGCACCGGTCTTGGCGACGGCCCAGAGTTCGATCACGAAGTCCGACGACCGCGGCAGGTCGATCGGAACCACCTCGCCCGGTCCGACACCCAGCGCTCTGAGTTTCCGCGCCCGCACGTCGGAACGCTCGTCCAGTTCGCGGTAGGTCAGCGTGACGTCGCCGTCGGTGAGCGCGGCGTTGTCGGGGTATGCGGCGGCGGTGGCCGTCAGGATCTCGGCCAGGGTGCGTTCACCGGCGGGACGCGCACCGACGAGGGGTTCCGCTGCGGTCAGCGCGATGTCGCCCACCGGCAGGTCGGGATCGGCGCAGATCGCCTCGAGTACCCGTCCGAGGGCGGTCGCCACCGCGTGAACGGTTCTGTGGTCGAAGGCGTCGGCCGAGTACACGGCGGCGCCGCGCATCCCCGACGGGCCGCCGCCGTCGAACGTCTCGGTGAGCGTCAGGTGGAGGTCGAATTTCGCTGTTCCGGTGTCGAATTCCTGCGCCGTCACCGTCATGCCCGCCGCCTCGAGCGTGGGAATCTGCAGGTTCTGCAGGGCCAGGGCCACCTGCGGGGTCCGGCCGCCGAGCAGTCCGGCGACCACCTCGAACGGCACGTCGGCGTGCTCGAAGGCGTCGACGTCGAAGTCCCGGACCTGTGCGAGCAGTCCGGTGAACGGCATGTCGGGCAGTACCTGGGCGCGCAACGCGAGGGTGTTCACGAACATGCCCACCAGGGAGTCGAGTTCGCGTTCCCCGCGGCCCGCGACGGCGGTGGCGACGACGACGTCGGGCCGGGCGCCGAGCCTGGACAGCACCACGGACAGTGCCGCGTGCAGGACCATGAACGGTGTCGCGTGGTGCTGCGCCGCCAACTGGTGCACGGCCTGCTGCACCTCCGCCGACACGGCGAATTCGACGACGCCGGCACGGGTCGAACCAGGCGTCGACCGGTCCGGCGTCAGCGGCGCCGTGCTGTCGACGCCGTCCAGCGCCCGGCGCCAGTGCTCGACGCGGCGCTGCCCGTATTCGCCGTCCAGCAGTTCCCGCTCCCACACGGCGTAGTCGGCGTACTGCAACGGCAGCGGGTTCTCCTGCGGGGCGATCCCGGAGGAGTGCGCGGCGTAGGCACTGAGCACGTCGGAGACGAGCGGGGTCAGCGACCATCCGTCGGCGGCGATGTGATGGATGTTCACGGCCAGCACGTGGCACTGCGGGTGCAGGCGCAGCAGCGCCACGCGGATCGGCCGGTCCGCGGTGAGGTCGAATCCGCGGGCGGCGAACTGCGCCATAAACTCGCCTGGATCGCGCACGTCGACCGGAGTCAGGTCGAGCGGCGCCGGGTCGAGGATCTGCTGGTAGGGGTGGCCGTCGACGGGGTACCGCGTCCGCAACGTCTCGTGCCGCCGGATGACGTCCTCGAAGGCCGCGGTCAGCGCCGCGACGTCGAGCGTGCCCTCCAACCGCACGGTGGCGGGCAGGTTGTACGTCGGCGACCCGAGGTCGGTGCGGTTCAGCACCCACATGCGGTACTGGCTGCGGGACAACGGGATACGGTCCGGCCGCGGGCGCGCGACGAGTGCGGGACGCAGGTCGGTCTCGGGGACCGCGTCGTCGAGGGCTTCGGCCAGTTCTGCGACGGTGGGGTGCGCGAACAGGGTCCGCAGCGGCACCACGTGTCCCACGGAGTCGGTGAGCCGTGCCGTCAGCTGGGTGGCGAGGAGGGAGTTGCCGCCCGCGTCGAAGAAGTGCGTCCCGCGGCCCACGTTCTCGTGTCCGAGGACGTCCGCGAACACGCGGGCCACGGCGCGTTCGGTGTCGGTGTGCGGCGGTTCGTTCTCGGCGACCGCCAGTTCCGGCATCGGCAGCGACCGCAGGTCGAGTTTGCCGTTCACGGTGGGCGGCGCGGCGTCGAGCACCACCACCGCCGTCGGAACCAGATATGCCGGTAGCGATTCGGCGAGGCGGCGTCGCAGGTCGTGGGTGTCGAGGTGGCCGTTCGGCAGCACGTAGGACACCAGCATCTCGGTGCCGGCGCCGGTGGTGCGCACGACGGTGCCGGCGAAGTCGACGTCGGCGAGCCGCGCGATGACGGTGTCGATTTCGGCCGGTTCGATGCGCACTCCCCGCATCTTGATCTGGGAGTCGTTGCGCCCGAGGTATTCGAGTTCGTGGGCGGCGGCGGTCTTCCGCCAGCGCACCAGGTCGCCGGTGCGGTACAGGCGTGCGCCGTCTTCGGCCGCGACGAACCGCTCCGCCGTCAGCCCCGGCTGGTCCGCGTAGCCGCGGGCGAGCGCGCCGCCCGCCAGATACAGCTCCCCGGGCACGCCGGGCGGCACCGGGCGAAGCCGGTCGTCGAACACCACCGCGGACACACCGTGCACGGGCACGCCGATCGAGACGGGCTCCCCCACCACGAGAGGTCCGGTGCTGAACGCGTACATGGTGGTCTCGGCGGGGCCGTACGCGTTGAACAGGCGACGACCGGCCGCCCAGCGGTTCACCAACTCGCTGCCGAGACGCTCACCGCCGACCATCAGCACCTGCAGGGCCGGAAGGTCCCGCTCGCCGAGGGTGGCGAGGATCGTCGGGGTCATACAGGCGTGCGTGATGCGGTCGCGTTCCATCAGGTCGGCGAGCGGCGGGCCCGCGTATTCGGCGTCCGACGCGATCACCAGCGTGGCCCCCGACGCCCCGGCGACCAGGACCTCGAGCAGCGTCATGTCGAATCCGGGCGCACCGCGGTGCAGCATCCGGGAGCCGGGGCCGGCCGCATACCGCTCGCGCAGGTCGGCGTCGAGGGCGGCGAGTCCGCCGTGGGTCACCACGGCACCCTTGGGTGTGCCCGTCGTTCCCGAGGTGTAGACGACGTACGCCACCTCCGACGTGAGCGGCAAAGCGTGCTCCGGCACACTTTCCCACTCACGTGGGGTGAACGGGGTGCGCGCGGGGTCGAAGAGCACGGGGGCCGCACCGGTCTTCGCGATGGCCCACAGCCGCACCACCGCGTCCACCGACCTCGGCTCGGCCCACGGAACCAGGCTCCCGCGGCCCACCCCGCTCGCGCCGAGTTCGCGGGCGAGAGCGTCGGAGTGGGCGTCCAATTCGCGGTACATGAGTTCGACGCCCCCACCCGACACGGCGACAGTGTCCGGCGCGAGGGCGGCGCCGCGGGTCAGAATCTCCCGCAGCGTCGACGACGCGGGGGCAGCGGGACCGACAGCGGGCACCAGTGCGGCACGCTCCGAGGCGTCGAAGAGATCGACGTCGCCCACCGGCAGCAGCGGGTCTGCGCTGACGGCCTCGAGGAACCGCACCAGCCGCGACGCGAACTGCTCGATCATCGTGTGCTCGTACAGGTCTGCGTCATAACCGAAGTCGAGGTGCAGGCGCCCGCCGGGACCGGACTCGGTGACGGTCAGTTGCAGGTCGAAATTGGCCCGGTCGACGACGTCGCCGACGGGTGTCACTGTCAGCCCGGGGAGGGCCACCGGGCCCGGCCGGCTGCGCTGCATCGACAGGGCGACCTGGAACAGCGGGTGGTGGGACGTCGACCGCGCCGGGTTCAGTAACTCGACCAGAGTCTCGAACGGCATGTCGGCGTGCGTGTAGGCGGCGATGTCCCGTTCGTGGACGTGCGCGAGCAGTTCCGTGAACGTGGCCGCCGGATCGACCGCGGTGCGCAGCACCAGCGTGCCGGCGAACATCCCCACCATGTCGTCGAGTTGCGGATCGGTGCGACCGGCGACGGCCGTGCCGATGGGTACGTCACGACTGCCGCTGTACCGCGAGAGGACGGCGGCCAGTGCGGCGTGCAGCACCATGAACGTCGTGGCCCGGCCGCCCCGCGCCAGCGTGGTCACCGCGTCGTGCAGTTGTTCGCCGAGTTCGACGCCGACGGTGCCGGCGTGACCGGATGCCGCCGCCGGGCGCGGGTGGTCGGCGGGCAGGGTGACCTGCTCGGGCAGGTCGGCGAGGGTGTCGAGCCAGTACCGCTGCAGGGTGTCGGCGGATGCGTCGTCGAGAACGGCCCGTTGCCACACGCTGTAGTCGCTGTACTGCACGGGCAGCGGGAGCCACTCGGGGCTGCCACCACCGAGGCGCGCCTGGTACGCGGTCATCGTGTCGCGGATCAGCGGAGTGAGCGACCACGCATCGGCGGCGATGTGATGCACGACGAGGGCGAATACGTGCGCCTCAGGTCCTACGCGATACAGCCGCGACCGGATCGGTGCGTCGACGGACACGTCGAATCCGCTGTCGACGAACGCGCGCAGGTGCGCGTCGACGGCGTCCTCGGGCAGCGCGATGGGCGTCAGATCCAGCGGGACGTTCGCCGCGTCGAGGACGACCTGGTGCACGCCGTCGGCATCGGACGGGTACACGGTGCGCAGAGTGCGGTGCCGCTCGATCAGGTCGTGTGCGGCCGACGACAACGCCTGCACATCCAGTTCACCGTCGAGACGCACCACGAGTGGGAGGTTGTATCCCGAAGCACCGGTGTCGAATTGGTTGACGAACCACATGCGCTGTTGCGCCGGCGACAGCGGAACGCGGCCGTCGTGCGGCGCCGGCCGCAGCGGGAGACGTCGGCGCCCGGCACCGGACCGCTCTTCGATCCTGGCGGCCAGTTCGGCGACCGTGGGTGCTTCGAAGACGTCCTTCACCGTCACGTCGATGTCGAACACCGCACTGACGCGCGCGGACACCCGGGTGGCGAGCAGCGAATTGCCGCCGAGGTCGAAGAAGTTGTGCCGCGTCCCCACCTCGGCACCGCCAAGCACCTCGGCAAACACATCCGCCACCACGTCCTCGATGGGAGTGTGGGTGCTCTGCCCGTCCGCGGTCACAACACCCGGATCGGGCAGCGCATCGCGGTCGACCTTGCCGTTGACGGTCAACGGGATTTCAGGGACCTGCACCAGTGCGCCGGGCACCATGTGATCGGGCAGGACCGTCCGCAGGTGCCGGGTCAGGGTGGGCTGATCGGCGTCGGCCACCACGTAGCCGACGAGTTGTCGTCCGAGAGCCGTGTCGCGGAGAACCACCACCGCCCGTTCGACGCCGGGATGCCGGAGGAGCGCGGCCTCGATCTCGCCAGGTTCGATCCGGTACCCGCGCAACTCGATCTGCGCGTCGACCCGTCCCACGTAGTCGAGGCGACCGTCGCCGCGGTAGCGGACTCGATCACCGGATCGGTACATCACTGCGCCCTCGACGAAGGGGTTCGCGACGAACCGGTCCGCTGTCAGCCCGGGACGGTGCAGATATCCGGAGGAGACCTGGGCCCCTGCGACGTACAGCTCCCCCACGCCGCCCGGTGGCACCGGCCGCAGCGCGGCGTCGAGCACGTAGGTCTGCACTCCGGGCAGTGCGCGACCGATGGATGCCGATGCGTCGCGGGCCGAGAGGTCGAGTTCGGCCGCGGTGACGTGCACGGTGGTTTCGGTGATGCCGTACATGTTGATCGCCCGCACACCGGGATGCCGTTCGAGCCACGGCCGTACGGGTGTCGGATCGAGTGCTTCGCCGCCGAAGATCAGAAGCCGCACCGCCAGGTTCGCATCTTCGCCGGCCTCCGCCAGCTGGCCGAACGCGGACGGGGTCTGGTTGAGGACGGTCACGCCCTCACGGACCAGCAATTGCCGGAACTCGTGCGGTGACCGGGCCAGGAAGTGGTCGACGAGAACCAGCCGGCCACCGGTGGTGAGGGCGCCCCACATCTCCCACACGGAGAAGTCGAAGGCGGGCGAGTGGAACATCGTCCACACGTCGTCCGGCCCGAACCCGAACTGGTCCTGCGTATTCGCCAGCAACGACAGCACATTCGCGTGCGAGACGAGCACGCCCTTGGGCCGGCCGGTCGACCCGGACGTGTAGATCACATATGCACTTCGTGCCCGTGAGTACTTATTAACCGCCCGTGGGTAAGAAGTACTCACGGGGGGCGCAGCCGCATCGGTGATCACCACCACCGGCTTCGCGTCGTCCAGTAGGTACTGGATGCGCTCCGCGGGGTACTGCGGGTCGACGGGCAGGTAGGCGCCGCCGGCCCGGACGACCCCGATGATCGTGGCGATCAGATCCGGCGACTGCGGCAGCACGACGGCTACGACGTCGCCGGCGGCGACACCCGCCTCGCTCAGCGACGCGGCGACCCCGGCCGAGCGCGCCTCGAGTTCGGCATACGTCAACGACTGGTCCCCGAACGTCACCGCCACCGCGTCGGGGCGTTCGACGGCGCGGTCGAGGAACAATTCGTGTACCGACGCGGCGTCGGGTTCGCGGCCGGGAACGCTCGTCAGGGCGTCGGCCAGTTCCTCAGCGGTGAGAACGTCGATCGCTCCAACCGAGGCATCGCTCTCGACAGCGGCGAAGGAGCCCAGGAAGTCGACGAACCGCGACAACAGCCGGTCGAGTTCCTCCTCGTCGTAGCGGCCGGGGTTCGCTTCGAAGTCGACCCGGACGGTGCGACCGTCCACCGACGGGTAGAGGTTGAGCGCCAAGTCGTCGGCCAGGCCGGTCGTGAGCACATTGAACTCGCCCACGACTTCACCGAGCACGATCTCGCGGTGGAAATTCATGACGTTGACGGTCGGGCCGAACCCGCGACGGGACGATTGTGCGCGGCCTTCCCACATGTCCTCGTGACGGTATCGCTGACGACGCAATGCCCCCGTCAGTTCGAGTTGAACCTTCCGGACCAGCTCTTCCATGCTGCCGCCGGGATCGAGGTGAACCCGGAGGGGCACGATGTTCGCCATCATTCCCGTCGAACGGCGGGCGGATGCGCTCGTCCGGGCCGAAACAGGAAGGCTCAGTACTACGTCCGTGGCACCGGCCATGCGTCCCAGATACGCGGCGAACGCGGCAACGATCACGGGAACTTCGGACGAGTTCCACTGCCGCGCGAGTTCCTCGATCCGGCTCGCGACCGCAGCGTCCATGACACGGCTCGCTACCCGCGACGGAGACGTCGGTTGCGCATGTCGATCCGTGAACCGGACCGGTTCGGGCAGTTCGGCGGTCCGTTCCGCCCAGTATTCGCGGTCGCGGAGGTATCGGCCGGTGGTGCGGTACTCGATCTCCGCGTCGTACAGCGCGCGCAGGCTCATCGCCTTGGACTGCGGAGCCTCGGTCCCACGGACGAGATGGGTGTAAAGCTCGGCCACACGATTCATCAGCACCATGGCGCCGTACGCGTCCATCACCAGGTGGTGGGTGCGGGAGTACCAGTAGTAGTGGTCGTGGCCGAGGTGGAGGAGGGTGGCGGCGATCAGCCGGTCGGTCATCAGGTCGAGTGGCCGGCTGTATTCGTCCGTCATCCAACGGTGCGCCTCGGCGACCGGGTCCGTGTGGTCCCGCATGTCCCGGTAGACGAGCGCATCCTGGATGCTCAGATCGACTACCTGATGGGGCTCACCGGCCACATCGACCAGGCGGACGAACGCGGACTCCAACTCGCGACAACCGCGATCGGTGGCCGACACGAGAAGGTCGTGGTCGACCCGCCCGCGTACCTCGACGAATTGGGCGATATTGAAGGGCGCGGCGGGGTCGAGTTGCTGAGCGAACCACAGCGCTTGTTGCGCACGCGAAAGGGGGAATGGTGTCACTTCCCCCACCCCGCCCTCATCGGGCCTTGACACACAATTGTCCCGCCACTCAGCCGTACCTCGAAAGTTATGAGGCAGTGCCTCGACGGGACTTACATCGTGGGCGCCTCGTGGTTCGTTACGTGGGCTAGACAATACTGGGCAAATCATCCCCACTCCACACGAGGGGGGACTGTGAGCGGTACGTCACGATAATCTCTGCAAATCTCTGCACACCCCCAGACAGGAGCCAGGCAGTAATGGACGACAACGTCACGGGCCCGTCGGGTTTCGGCACGTCAGGCCCGGACAATTTCGGGTCGGACGGCCGGGCTCAGGCGGCGGACGGAACACCGGTTCGACGTGTCCGTAAACGCCGGACACACCAACCTCAGGTTCGGGCGCATCGGCTCCGGCGGCGCGTGATCGTCGGCGGCTCGGTGGCCGTCGTGGTTGTCGTCGCGTTCGGTGCGTGGCTGGGCTTCACTGCCCGCGAGGCGAAGGCGAATCTGGAGGAGGCGCGTGGTCACGCGCAGATCGCGAAGGACGCCCTGCTCGACGGCGACACCGAGGTTGCCCAGCGGTCGGCGGCCGACGCCGACAAGTACGCGTCGCAGGCCTACGACAACACGCACTCGATCCCGTGGAGCATCACCGCCGCCGTCCCGGTTCTCGGTAGCCCGCTAGCAACTTCTCAGCAGATTTCCGAGGTCGTGCGGGGACTCACCCACGACGTCTTGACTCCCGCCGTGGACGCCGGAAGCACGCTGGCCCCCGATCAGCTGATCGAAGGCGGTGGCCGCGTCAACGTGCAGTCTTTGCGTGACGCCGTACCGGTTCTCGATCGGACATCCGTTGCCGCGCAGTCGTTGTCGGATCAGGCGCAAACCATCGACGAAGCCACCTACCTCGGCGTGGTGAACGAGGCGCGCACTGCGTTGCAGGATCAGACGGCCGAGCTGTCGAAGCTGCTGAGCAACACCGCGATCGCCGCGAAGGTGGTGCCGGCGATGCTCGGCGGGGACGGTCCGCGGAACTACTTCCTCGGATTCCAGACGAACGCCGAAGCGCGTGGAACCGGTGGGCTGCTGGGCGGATTCGGCATCATTCGTGCCAACGACGGATCGGCCAAGGTCGACACGCTTGCGTCGAACTCGGAGCTGTCGATGGACAAGCAACCGCTCGATCTCGGCCCTGACTACGCGGCACGGTACGGCGAAAGCCGACCCACTACCGACTTCCGCAACAGCAACCTCAGCTCCCACTTTCCCTACGCCGCGCAGATCTGGAAATCGCTGTGGGCGCAGGAATCCGGCGAACAGGTGGATGGAGCGGTTGCGACCGATCCCGTCGCACTCAGCTACGTGCTCGGCGCCATCGGCCCGGTCACGATGCCGGACGGCGAGGTGATCACCAAGGACAACGTTGTGGAACTCACCGAATCGACCGCATATGTGCGATTCGCGGACGACAACAAGGCCCGTAAGCAGTACCTGCAGACTGTCGCCGCGCGGGTGGTCGACAAGATGACTGGCAAGCTGTCGTCCCCGCAGGCTCTGCTCGACGCGCTGGGCAAGGCCGCCGGCGAGGGTCGCATCGCGGTGTGGAGTGCGGACCCCGCCCTGCAGCAGGTGCTTTCGGGCACGAAGGTAGGCAACGTCGTTCCCGACGACGCGGCGCCGTATGCGGGTGTCGTGGTGAACAACCAGGGCGGAAACAAGCTCGACTACTACCTGACTCGTGAGATCGAATATGTGGCGGACAGTTGCGTCGACGGCACCCGTTCGTCGACAGTCACGGTGCGCCTGACCAACAACACCCCCGCGGGGGAATTCCCCGACTACGTTGCGGGGTTGTTCGAGTCGGTCGGCAACGTGCCGAAGGGCACCAACGCCATCGACCTGTCGCTGCTCGCCACTCAGGGGGCGACCCTCGACAAGGTGACGATCAACGGCGCTCAGCAGTTCGTCTTCACGGGAACCGAACGCGGTCACCCCGTGTTCAATGTGCGACCCCTGCTTCAGCGGGGAAAGACCGTCGAGGTGAAGTTCGAGCTCACCGAACCCACGGCACCGGGTGAGGCACGGGTTCCGGTGCAGCCGCTGGTGGATTCGCCGAACGTCACGGTGGACGTGCCGAACTGCGGTAGCTGATTCGGTTCGGGTACCGCCGCTATTGCGGGTCCGCGTCGGGCGGCGGTATCTGAACGGTGTGCTCCGTTTCGACGGACTGCACGCCGGCTACGGATTCGAGGTCGGCGCGATGTTCTTCTCCGACGGCGCCGGAGATGATTCCGATCGTGCTGTGCACCTGATCGACCCGCATCCCGTGCGACCGCAGCGCGGCGCCGACCGCCTCGATGGTGTCGAGGTGGTCGGCGTCGACGGTGACGGTGATCCCGATCATGCCGGTGCCTGGATCAGCCCCGACCCGACATCGAGGGACGGCAGCAGGAGTCTCCGAGCCTGTTGGGTGAGGACGGCCCACAGTTCGGTGCCGGTGCGTCCGGTGGCCTCGCACCACAGTGCGGCGATGCCCGCAACGTGTGGGGTCGCCATGCTCGTCCCACTCTTCGTGCCGTACCGCGTCGGCACGGGAACGGTCGAGAACACGCCCACCCCGGGCCCCGCCACATCGATCTGACCGCCGATGACGGGGTTGCTGCGGGCCGAGAAGTTGGCCAGTCCGAGCGCTGAGTCGATCGCCGCGACGGCCATGATCGACGGACTGTTCGCGGGTGGACCCACGAATCCCATGTTCCCTGCCGTGCGGTTCGCGTTGTTGCCTGCGGCCGCGACGATCAGCGACCCCGATGCCAATGCCCGGCTGCCCACCGTCTCGTACGCAACGGACACCGCCTCCACGTTCGCGCCGAGGGACATCGAGATGACCTGGCAGCCGTTCGCGATCGCCCATTCGATTCCGGCAAGAATTCCCCGGTCAGCTCCGCGTCCCTGATCGGACAACACTTTGCCGACGAAGATGTCAGCCTTGTGGGCTACTCCGTATCGGCGGGTGCCGCTCGGGGACTTGGGCCCGCACGCGGTTCCGACGCAGTGCGTGCCGTGACTGTGACCGTCCTGCGGGCCGGCACCCGGCACGAACGACTGAGCGGTGATGGTGCGGTTCTCGAAATCCGGATGCGTCAGATCGAGGCCGGTGTCGAGAACGGCGACCTTGACGCCGAACCCGCTGCACGCCGACGCGCTGACATTCGTGGCATGCAGTCCCCATGTGAGGTCCGCGGTGTCGCTGAAGCTCGCCGCTTCGGCCAGCAGCCGAGGATCGGTGCCGACCGAGAGTGCGTAGTGCATCAACTCGGGCTCGACGGAGAGCACGGGGACGTCGTCGTCTGCGGCCGCCGCCTGCAGTGCCGCAAGCTGGTCGGCGTCGGCGGTGACCACTGCGATCCCCAGTTCGTCGAACACGATGGCTTCGACTTCCCGGGTCTCGGACAGATCCACCGCGCTGGATTCGAATTCGGTGCTGCGTGCCACTTCGGACAGCCCTGCGATGGTGCGGAGGGTCTGTGCGGCATCGGTTCGGTTGCCGCCTTCGCTGAATACGACGACGTGACTGCCCGTGACTTCGGGCTCGGAGGGTGCGGCGAGTGTGTTGTCGCCATCGTTGTCGCCGTATGAATTTCCGTGTGATATCACGATGTTGTCCTAGATTGGGTGAGTCGTTCGGATGAGTGCTGCGGGTCGGTTCGATCGTCGACCGGTGTTCAGAGGAGGGCGACGACCGCCCCGACGACGCCGAGGGCCTTGCTGATGCTGTCGACGAGCGGCGTGATGTCGAGGTTCGCTGCCGCCGACCACCGCCACCGGTACCCCTGTGCGTTGAATATGGGCCAGGCGTTTCGCAGCGCCGGATTGGTTCCGCTCCGATTCCAGTCGAAGTCCCGTGACCCGGGCTCGAACGTGCCGTGCACTCGACCCTTCGCCGGCATCACGAACGACGGGTGCCCCGATCCGGTGGTGAGAACCCACGCAACCGAGACGGTGTAGCTGGTGGCTCCCGAAACATGCAGGTGCCCACTGTAGTTGTAGCTGCCGTCGGGAAACACCACCATCTGCGTCCATCCGCCGACGGGAACACCGCCGCCGAACACGATGCGTCCTGTGCCGCCGATCCGGGTGAAACCCTGAACCTCCGTGGCCGGTGCAAGCGAGCTGCCGGGCGCGCCCAGCGCATCCCAGTCGATGCTGTCCAGCTCCGCCCCTTCGCTTTCCAGCTTTTCTCTGATGCGTTCCCGGTCGGGCAGTGCCGCGGGTGCGGCAAGATCGGATCCGGTGATCACCGGTCCCGCACCGGGCCGAGTGGCGGCGGAGGTGTCTTCATCGGACAGCTCCCCGACGTCGACATACTGGTCGGTGGCATCGCCGGGGACGTTGAGTACTGACATGACGGTTCCTTTCGGGAGGGGCTGCAACGGGAGGGGTGACTTCGGAGCCTCCGGTGCCGCGCTCGTTGAACGCCCTCAACGCTCCATCGACTGGTCCCGAATTCCACGAGTGGCGCCCTACCCGACTATTGGGTGGACCGAACCGGCGGGCAGAGTAGTTCGGTTCACGCCACCGTCGAGGTGGGGTGGTACCAGTCGACGACGACGGACCGCACTCCGACTGATGCGATCATCGTGCGGATGGGTCCGTTGACACACAACTGGCTCTCGACGTGTCGCGCGCTGGAGCAGCCACAGATACTCGGCGTGGCCGTCAGCCCGATCAGAATTTCCGGGGACGCGCACGACCGGCCGCCCTCGATGAGGAGGGTCTCCTCCTCGACGACGCGAACCGCGACGTCCCGGCCGTCCGCGACGTCTCCGACGACCAGCGCGAGGTAGTCGACATCGTCGTCCTCGTCGCGGGCGGCGATCAGTCGCGCCGTGCCGGTTCCCAGTGGCACGAGTTCGTCCAGCACCAGATCGGCGGATTCGGATTCGCGGAGTTCGACCCGTCGCGCCGTCCAACTGAAGAAGGGTTCCGGCCGCGCGGTCATGACATTCTCCTGTAGATCGACGCAATAACTTTCCGCGATATGCATTCAGCGTGGCCGAGACGCCGGCTAATCTCGCGAGTAGCGCCCTACTCGAACATGCGGGACACGCCTGCAGTCGAGATCGAAACCGAACTCGTGCCCGTGTCGGTCCGCTCAACCCGTCGATGCTTCTGGAGTCTTGCGGCGAAAAGCGACTCCGAGGCTGTATTGCGCTGTTTCGCTTCCCAACTCGCGCTCGATCCTCGTCGCGCTGCTGTTTCCGGGAGCGCGAGAAACTAGAATCAGACCTATGGGTCCGGTGTGGCCTCTCGTTCAGCGACAAGTCGAGTTCGACGCGATCACCGCGTCGCTCACGGCTCGGTCCGGAGGATGCGGTGTCGTCCTCACGGGCGATCCCGGCGTCGGCAAGACCACCCTCGCCCGGTTCGCCACCGAGGCGCTGCCCGGTGCAGTGAAGTGGGTGGCGGGCACCGAATCGGCGCGCAGCATCCCGCTCGGTGTGTTCGCCCATCTGGTCGGGGCGTCCACGTCGCGAGATCCGGTTGCCTTTCTGTCCGCTGCGCGGCAGGCACTCCTCGACGACGGCAGCAGTCGTGACCTGGTGGTCGGCGTGGACGACGCGCACCTGCTCGATCAGCTCTCGGCGACGTTCCTTCATCAACTCGCACTCGACAGGGCGGTGCACATCGTCGCCACCGTCCGCAATGGTGAGACGGTGCCCGACGCGATCACGTCGTTATGGAAGGACGGCCATCTCCTGCGGCTCGAACTGGCGCCGTTCAGCCGGGAGCAGAGCATCGAGTTGATCGAGTCCGTGCTGGACGGCCCCCTGGAGGGGCTGAGTGCCGACATGATCTGGGAGGCGTCCGGCGGGAACGCGTTGTTCGTCCGGCATCTGGTCGAGGGCGCCCTCGAAGCGGGGACGTTGCGTCGCTCGGGCGGCGTCTGGCAGTTGCGGGGCCGTGCCGCCATCTCGTCCGAGCTCGCATCGCTGTTGGAGCACAGGATCGATCAGATTCCCGCCGACGTGTTGCAGGCGTTGCAGCTGCTCACCTTCTGCGAACCCCTCGATCTGGACGCCCTCGGACAGCTGGCAGGCGAGGACGCGGTGGAGGAAGCCGAGCGACGCGGCCTCGTCAGAATCGTCGAGGACGGGCACCGGCTCGACGTCCGCTACACGCATCCTCTGTTCGGTGAGGTGATCCGGCGACGGGTGGGGCGCGCGGCGGGGCGGAGACTCCGGGGACGGCTCGTGGAGGCCCTGAGCAGCCGCGCGGTGGTCGGACCCTCGAATCGAATTCGCCTGGCCGAGTTGGCCCTCGACAGCGACCGGACCGTCGACTCCGGACTGCTGGTCACTGCCGCCGAGGACGCAATCGGTTTGGCGAATGTCCCGTTGGGGGAACGTCTCGCGCGTGCCGCTCTCGACGAGACCGGCGGATTCGAGGCTGCGGACCTCCTGGCCCGCGCACTGCTGTGGCAGGGCCACGCCACCGAGGCCGAAGCGCTGCTGCTCTCCTTCTCGCCCGACAGCTTGGACCAGGTGCAGCTGGTGCGGTGGGGTACGTCGAGGATCGCGAACCTTTTCTGGGCGAGCGGCAAGTCGGAGAAGGCCGACGAGGTGCTCGCCGTTCTGCGGGAGAAGGTCACGCATCCCAGCCTCGTGCCGATCATCGAGGGAATCGGATCGGTGTGCGCGGTGTTCGAGAATCGGCCCGAGGAGGCGGCAGCGGCGGCGACGGCGATTCTGGCGGCCGACCGGATGCTTCCGTGGGCGGTCGAGTGGGCTTTCTTCGGCGGCGGGCTGTCCCTCGCACTGATGGGACGCGGCGGGTGTGTGCCGGAACTGGCGGCGCGCAGCGCGGCGGTGGCCGATCAGATCGACGGGTTGCTGCGTTTCCCCGCCGGTCACGGCGAGATCCTCGCGCTGACGCTGACCGGAAGTTTCGATTCGGCTCAACGGCGAGCAGACGAGTATCTCTCGCTGGCATCCAGCGGCCGATACGTGGCGTGGGGACTGGCGAACATCCTGGTCGGAACCGTCGAACTTGCCCGCGGTCGGTTCACCGACGCCGCAGGTCGCCTCGAGCAGGCAATCGCCGCCCTCAATGTCGGTGATACCGCCGACGCCATCTCCTGGAGTTTCCCGGCGTACGTCGCGCTCGGCCAGGCCTATGCGGAACTCGGTCGCATTCACGAGGCGGACGGGATCATCACCGAGGCACAGGCCCGCAATGGCAGGCACGTTGCCGTGTTCGGGCCCCAACTCATGATGTCGCAGGCGTGGCTTGCGGCGGCACGCGGAGAAACGTCTCGGGCCGTTGATCTGTCCCGTTCCGCCGCCGATTCCGCGCGCACAGCGGGACAGCTCGGCATCGAAACGGTCGCGCTGCACCTTGCCACCCGGTTCGGTGACACGACAACCGCGACGCGTCTCGCCGAGTTGGCCGCCATCTGCGATGGCCAACTTGTCGACATCATTGCCCGACACGCGGCAGCGGTCGCGACTGGCGACGGATGCGGTGTGGCATCGGCAGCAGCGGAGTTCGAGGATATCGGCGCCCTGCCTGATGCCGCCGACGCCTATGCTCGGGCGGCGATCGCGTTTACACATGCCGGAGACAGACAGCGTTCGATCAAGTGCGCTGCCGCGGCCGAAGCCCTGTCGGCCCGATGCGACCACATGTCGTCCCCTGCTCTCGTGGAGGCCGCCCATCCACTCCCCCTCACGAGTCGTGAGCGGGAGGTGGCCTCGATGGTTGCGGCCGGGTTGTCGAATCGGCAGATTGCCGATCGGTTGTTCGTCTCGGTGCGGACGGTGGAGGGCCATATCTACCGGGCGTGCATGAAACTCGATGTCGCTGATCGCAACGGGTTGGCGGAGTCGATGGGGACGACGGTGCGGTGATGCAGTGCCGTTTTCCGGGCACGACGACATGCCGGCTCGGCAACAGGATTCGTCCTGTTGCGGAGTCGGCCGTGTGTGAGGCGCCCGGGGTCAGGCGATTAGGGGCCGTGTCCGGTTATGCGCCGGTAACGGCTTTCGTTCCCAGTCGACTTGCTGCGGCGGGATGAAGGTGGGGTGCCTGTCGGCGCCCATTTCGATTTCCCAGTCGCTGTGATGGAGCAGCCGGTGGTGGAATCCGCAGAGCAGTACCAGGTTGCCCATGTCGGAGGGTCCTCCGGCGGACCAGTGGATGATGTGGTGGCCTTCGCACCACGATGGCGGCGCACCGCATCCGGGGAATGCACATCCTCGATCTCGTGCCACCAGCGCCTTGCGCTGTCGTTTGGTGACGGTTCGGGTGGACATGCCGAGGTCGAGTGGCGCTCCGTTGTCGTCGAGCACGATCGGTGTGTAGATCGAGTCGCAAGTGAGGAGCCGGGCTGTCCGGAGACTCAGTGGCCCCATCCACTCGGTCCATGCCACTCCGTCGACGTCGAAGAGTGTGCCGTCGGATGCTGCGGCCGCGGCCTGCTGTCCTCGTTCACCGTTCGCGTTGTGTTCGGCCAGGTCTCGTGCGTTGACGTGGAGTGAGACGTGTGGCCGTTCTCCGCCTTCTTCGCCGGCGATCCCGGAGTTGAGGTAGCGGCGCAGCAGTTCGGTGAACCCGTCGGCCCTTCGCTGTCCGGGTGTGCGGGTGTCTTTGGTTCCGTCTTGTGCGGGCCGCGGTTTGGATAGTCCGGAGAGAGCGGAGAGCAGCATTTCGCCGGCGACGGCGTCGAGGTCGCCTTTGACGGCGATGCGTCCGTTGAGTGTTTTGCAGGCGTGGAATTCGTTGAGTTCGGTGTCTTCGCTGGGCGGCGGGTCGTCGGATTCGAAGATGCGTTCCAGTCTGGCGATGACGGCGCGCAGTGCGTCGGTGTTGGCGGTGGGGCCGGTTGCTGCGAGCAGCAATGCATTTCGGCAGTCGTCCATCGCCTCATCGGGCATGCCTTTGGGCGGCCGTTCGCAGAACTTCATGATGAGCGCTGCGTGCTCCGCTGAAATGTTGTTGCCAAAGTACTGTTCCGCGATCTCCGGCTGGAAACGCAAACCTCGACCCAACATCACGATCCGCCCGGCGACTCCCACCTCGAGCAGGGTCTTGGAGGCCAGCCACATCTTGGCGTTCGGAAACCCCAGAACATCGACCGTGCAGCGGTGGTCGACGGCGCCGACGAGCTTGACGCGCAGCGCCTCGAGCCGCTGAATCTCGTCCGAGATACGAACGACCGATTCGAGCAGCTCCGCCTCGGCCAGCCGCCATGCATCACCCACCGCGGTTGTCAGAATCTCGTCCGACAACGCCCCCTGGATATCCTCCCCGATTCCCATGTTCGAATTCTAGTTCGAACATCAGTTCGAGTCAATGGCCGGTAAATCCTTGCCCTTGAGCACGACTCGTCGCGAGACAATGACTGCATGGCAACTACCGGGGTCGTCCGTAGCTGGAGCATCGATGAGATGCAGGGCATCATCGATTCCGACGAAACCCCGGGCGGGTGCTGGACGTTGTTCCACAGCGTGGCGGTCGAGGGCTTCCCGGCGCTACGCGAGGGCCAGCAGGTGGAGTTCGAGTGGGACACGCTCGACAGCCCAATGAACGGGTGCAACTTCTCCACGATTCGCGCGTGGCCCGCGGGCAGCGAGCCGTACGTGGCGCCACCGCCGGACAGCCCTTACTCGTCCCGGTTGTGGATCACCTTTCCCGACGGCACGGCGAGGGAGATCACCGAAGCGGATGTACCTCCCGTGCCCCCGCGGATTCACGCAGACCGCACTACCGGGATTGTGCGCACTTGGAGCGACGAAGAGGGCTGGGGTGTGATCGATTCCGACGCCACTCCCGGTGGCGCGTGGGCACATTATAGCTACGTCGAAGGCCCGGGGTTTCGTTTCTTGACCCCGGGACACCAAGTGACGTTCGAGCCCGAGTCGACGATCGGCGGAACCCAGGACGGCTACCACTACCGCGCTCTGGACGTTCGGAAGGTGGAGTAGAGCGGCTGTCCGCGCCCCTCACCACGATGGCGAGAATTTAGCTGCGCCCCTGGAAGAACGCCTTGACGAATCCGAACGTCTGATAGAGGTAGATGTACTCCCAGTGGGCGACGCTGAAGTCGTAGTCACGCGGGACCGGCCGCATGACGATCTCGCCGTCGAAGCACTGGGAGAAGATGTACCGCGCACGCGGCAGGTGATACCGCCAGCTGATCACCATGACGCTTGTCCACCCGTGCTGGGCGGCGAGATCCCGCGTGAACAGGGCCTCGCCTCGCGTCGTACTCGGCTGCGGTCGGACGCAGGTGACGGTGAATCGAGGGTCCTGGACAGCGCAGGACTCGGCCATCTTGGGATCGCGCTTCCAGTATGGGTTCGACAGAACCACATTCGTCGAGAGTCCGTCCCGCGCAAGTTCGATGCCGTACTCCTCGCGACCGTCGCGATCACCACCGAGCACGATGATGGCATCGACAGGCTGCATCGGGTCAACGCGCGACTTGGAGTAGAGGACGTAGCCGACCCCACCCAAGCCGGCCAGTCCGACCGCCACAGCACCCAGAGCACTTATCGCAAGGATCGCCAGTCGCTGCACCATTCCCAGCGTAGACGGCATCATCTTGCGCCACGGAACGGAACAGCGTGGCACGTCCCCGATGCCCCGCTACGGCCTTCCCAGTCCCCGGTAGGTCCAGCCGGCATCGCGCCATTGCTGCGGATCGAGGCAGTTGCGGCCGTCGATGAGGACCTTCTTGCGAACCACAGCGTCCAGATCTGCGGGCTGGAGCTTCTGGAACTCAGGCCATTCGGTCAGCACCAGGACCACATCGGCTCCTTCGCACGCATCCAACGCGCTGTCCGAGTATCCGAGCGTGGGAAACAGTGCACGCGAGTTCTCCATCGCCTTCGGGTCGTACACGTTGACCGCAGCGCCCTGAAGCTGAATCTGACCGGCGACATTCAGGGCAGGCGAATCACGCACGTCGTCGGAGTCCGGTTTGAATGCCGCACCCAATACCGCGACCCTGGCACCCAAGAGTGAACCGCATGCTTCGCGCGCGAGTTCCACCATGCGGGTTCGACGGCGCATGTTGATGTTGTCGACTTCACGGAGGAAGGTGAGCGCTTGGTCGGCACCCAACTCACCGGCCCGCGCCATGAATGCCCGGATATCTTTCGGCAGGCAACCGCCGCCGAAGCCAAGACCGGCGTTGAGGAAGCGCCGACCGATTCGAGCGTCATGGCCGATTGCGTCGGCCAACACCGTGACGTCGGCACCGGACGCTTCACACACTTCCGCGATCGCGTTGATGAACGAGATCTTGGTGGCAAGGAATGCGTTCGCCGAGGCCTTCACCAGTTCAGCCGTGGCGAGATCCGACACCAGGAACGGGATGCCCTCGTCCAGAAGCTGCGCGTACACCTCGCGGGCGACCGACTCAGCTCGCCCGGGTCGATCACGATCCACTCCGAGGACGAGGCGATCCGGGTGCAACGTGTCTTGAACGGCGAAGCCCTCACGCAGGAACTCGGGATTCCAAGCCACCTCGACGGCGTCTCCGGCCGGCGACAGTTCGCGAGCGCGTGCACCCAAGCGCTCGGCAGTTCCGACGGGGACGGTGGACTTACCGAAGATCACCGCCGGACCGGTCAGAAGCGGTGCGAGGGTTTCGATTACCGCATCAACGAACTTGAGGTCAGCGGCGAACTCCCCCTTCTTCTGAGGGGTACCGACGCCGAGGAAATGTATGTCGGCGAACTCGGCCGCTTCCTCGTATGAGGACGTGAAGCGAAGACGCCCGGCGGCGATGTTTCGCCGCAGGACTTCTTCGAGCCCCGGTTCGTAGAACGGCACCTCGCCGGCTTCGAGTTTGGCGAGCTTAGCCGCGTCGACATCGACGCCGAGCACCTCGTGGCCCAGTTCAGCCATGCATGCGGCATGGGTAGCACCGAGATAGCCGGTGCCGAACACTGCAATTTGAACTCCCATACTCCCTATCCCAACCTATTCGGTGCTAACAAGAACGCCCGCGCCTGCGCAAAGGTCGTTCGTCCATCGCTGATTAACCCGACGGGTGCAGCAATCGAGCCGGATTGCCTGCAACAACGCAGTTATCACTTACATCAGCCACGACGACACTGCCCGCCCCAATCACGGACCCGCGACCGATCACGACGTCGCCAATGACACAGACATTCGGCCCAATTTCAACCCCGTCGCCGATGATTGGAGCGCCTCTGCCTCGCTTTGACCCAATCGTCGTCCCCTGGCGAAGAGTAACTTCGGAACCAATCTTCGCCCCAGCATGCACGACGAGCCCCATACCGTGATGGATCGACAAACGGGAACCTATTGTTGTGCTTACCGGGATATCGATTCCAAAGAACATCAGGCCAACAATCCGATAAAATGCACTAACGGGCACACCAATCAGGATATACGTAGCAGGGTTAACCGACCTTCTACTCAGTTGCGCCAATCTGAAACAAACAAGAAGAAATTGAATATGCGGGCGACCGCGATTGACGCTCCGATCACTGAAAACGAACGAAAATCCCGACATGACCATCATCCCCTTTACCATCCGAGCTGGAAGGATTGATCCGGACGACACTAGATCTTGCATCCGCCGCTCCTACAGAAATACCGAACAATGCCGCCAGCAGGTAACCAGCGGCGGTATAGCCGAGAAGGTTGCTCTCAAAGCCATTGACCAACGCGAACGCCACCAGACCACACGTCAGAGTACCGAACATGCTGCCACGGCGAGCCGACCTAATAGATCGAATTACAATATAGACCACCGCACAACATGCAAGCACAACACCAACTACGCCGGCTTCTACAAGAACCTGCACAAAAGCACTATGAGGAGGGCCACCGAGCGGTTGTATAAAAATGCTAGTCGATCCCCAGCCATACCCGAAGAACGGCTGCTCCCGCCAAATACCAATTAGCAGGCGCCAATTCTGCAGTCTCCATTCAAAAGAGTCGGGTGCGAGCGTTGATGACTGGCCGCCAAATTCAGTAAGACGGTCAGACAAGCCAAATACAGGAAACGAAACAGCCAAGCAGAGTGGCACTGCAAGACACCAAACACCCCGAAATCCCGGACTACGATTTGGAATTAGCGCGATTACAACCATTACACCCACGCTTGCCGCGACGATCCCTCCCAAACTACCGGTGAGCAACAATGCACACGCGTTTGCGATGAGGAAGACAATACGCCAAGAAGACATGCCAGCCAGAATTAGGAGAACACTCACCACGCATCCGACACCAAAAAAGGCCGCTGCGGCATTCGGATGACTGAAACTCGCGGTCAGCCGTCCGCTGTCGATGGTCATATTCGGAAATCCAAGGACCAATCCGGAGATTGCATAGATCGCCGCTGGTGCAATCATCCAGATGGCCATTCCGTAGTCAGACGCACGTCTCCTCGCTACCGAGTGAGCTATGACAAATATGCCAACAATTGACACCAGGCGAACAGTCTCTTCTAGCAAACCAGAGCGAATTCCGTAAATCTGAAAAGCAACAACCGACCAAACGCCAACAAAACACAACATACTCCACACTAGCGCAACTCGCGTAAAAGAAGCGTCACTCAGCAAACACAGAATAGCACCAATAATTGCCGCCACAGCAATTCCACCACTTGCAATCGCAAGAACCCCGACTCGGTCGAATTGCGCGACACCAATATCGCACAATGACCTGCAGACTACTAGTAGAATCAGCAAAAAATGTTTCGGAAAAACTGGCAAGATAATGGAGACAATTAAAGCACATGAGACAGCAACGTAAATCATTTGACCAACACCCGCCCGGCGAGCGAATTACAAAGATACCGCATAGTAATTTGGTTCGTCGGTATCATCGAGCGCGCCATACGGAAGAAATCGAGTCAGCACGTGCGGACAGACGCCGAATCGCTGGTGGCGAAAGTCGCTTGCGCGCTAGCGCAATAATTCGATCAATCATTACAGAACCACGGCCGATACACTCTGCACTTGCCAAGCTTGGTCGACGAATCGCCTCCAGACAATCGAAAGATTGCCCAAGCTCCTTAGCGCTCAGATCATCGTGCGCTGCGACGAGCAACGGTTCCACACGCGATTCCTTCAACCAGGAGTCCGAGGCTGTAACTTGAGAATCATGATGCCGGTATAGCAATCCGGGAACATTACTCCGATGCAGGCTGTATCCGGCGGCTGCCGCACGCATCCACAGATCGTAATCCTCTGAACGGACGTCCCTGTAACCCCCGAGTTCCTCAATCGCATCTCTTCGACATACTAAAGTGGAATGCGCTACAGGATTGTCAAGCAATAGCCGCAGGCGTAATTCGTCCGACTCCATTCGGTTAATTCGGGTCGGTCGCACCTTGAAACGCGACGGCCCAAGGTGAAGAACCGGAAGGAACGAGAAATCAACTCCACGCGAGAGGACCGAGAGTTGCGCCCTGAATCGCATTGGAAGCACTATATCGTCGGCATCCATCCGAGCAATGAAATTACTCTGCGTGCTTTCAATAAGGGTGTTCAACGCGCTCGAGAGACCCTTTCCGGCGACACCCGGCAGTACACGGAATCTAGCGGAGTCGATACGGCCGAGAATTTCAGGCGTCCGATCCGTGCTCCCATCATCAAACACAACCAGTTCGGAATCTCGCGGCATAGCCGTTAGCGTAGATCGAATTGCCGTGGCAATGAATTTTTCACCGTTATGAACCGGTAAAATAACGCTCAAGTTCGGCATATCATGACTTTCTGACCTCGATCGTCTGGGGAGGAATCAAAAAATTGGGCGCGGAATCAATCGCGTCAGCAACACGTAAACTCGAAGATTTATGCGCGGATACGTCAGATCGCACCCCCCACCATCCGACGGCCGCGAGAGCAACAAGTGCGACCAACTCAAGACCCACGCCCGTATCAAATCTCCTAATCACGACCGACCCAAAGACTATGATCGAGTTGAGACTGAGAATTAGGACGGTCTTTCGCCTAATGAATCCAAAAAAGGACAACTCCCGTCGGTACTTCCAGCCCACCATCATCAGAACAACACCTGCTGTCGCCACAGATGTCCACGCTCCGCCCTCTAGCCCAATAATTGGAACAAGGACGAGGTTTCCGATGATGCTAAAACCTGCGCCAATAGTGGTGAATACCCAGATGCGACCCGTCTCACCGAGGCCGACACTCACGAAATCAACGACTACGAATTGAATACCATTCAAAACTACGGCGAAGCTCAAGATAACCGCTACCGAAGCGGCTCGTGAGTATTCGCTCGGGAAAAGTAGAACAACAACTGATGGTCCCACAACTCCCACAGCAGAAGAAATAAGCGAGATCAACCCGAGTTCTATTGCGAACACCCGCGCCAATGCCGCACGCTTTCCTTGCGATACGCAAGCAGCGTACTCGGGGAGAAAGTACCTACATATCTCAACTATTATTGACGACGCTGAGAACGAAATCTGAGATCCCAACGAATAGACACCGCCAGCAGCAACCCCCGCCTTCGCTGAAATAATTAGTCGGTCCGACAACGAGCCGATCCACTGGGCCAGTTTGCTCGGAACCATAGGCCCTCCCATCCTGATCCCCTTTGCTAGCAGGCGCGAGCTCAGGTGTCCTAGATTCATGTTTCGGCGTAGAATCGGAAACCCCAACACAGCGGCCACCGCGGCCGCGGCGACGTCGGCAATCGCCCAAGCCAAGAGACTATTGTCCATTGACAGAATGAGACATAGACGAACGGCAAGCTGCGAAAATACGAAGCCCAATTGAACCAGGGCAAATCGCAACGCCATCCGCTCAATCCTGTATAGCGCTACGGCTGGTACAAATCCGATGCAGTAGATTGCGATCGCCACTAATTCCGTCGCCAGTACATCGCTACCAATACCAAATATGCTCAGCCTGGAGAAAAATACTGCAACCGAAAAAAATGCCGAAACTGTGGATGTTAAGAACAGAGTTAGTATTGCGCTCGATCTCAGACCATGCACTCGCTCGCCACCGCTCAAGGTACCCGCGTCGTGATATAGAACAGTGTCTTGTCCGAAGCTGGCCAATACAGTACCCAGCATGAATCCGGTCACGAGAACCATGGCCTGCCCATATTGCGCCGGCGCCATCAAGGCCGTGAAGATGGGCAGAGTCAGAAGCGGGAGTGCCTTCTGCAGCAACGCGGGTAGAAGGAATTTGGCTACGCCGCCTCCAGGCATCGCCACTTCAAGCCCTCACTTCGCGGCCAGACAACCCGCCATTCGAGCGCCTGCCCGAAAACGCCACTCCCTGGCGTCCCGCGCGTGGCTTGAGGAATGGTTTATTCGACAAGGTCGGACATCTCCTTGATTATCCACGCCGGCATCGCAGACATAATCCCGCTCGATCCGATCTGTTTTGCTGGCGCGCCGGCTATAACTGCGTCGTTTCCGAAGCTAGTGTTTACAACCGAATTTGCGCCAACGACGCATCGATTTCCGATCACGATATCACCGTATGCAACCGCACCCGGTCCGAAGTAGACTCCGTCACCCAATACTGGCGCCGACCCGCGATTCTCACCGATGTTGACGCCAGAATGGATACGACAGAATCGCCCAGCCCGAACTTTGTCATTTACAATGACCGAACCATAGTGAGGGATTGAAAGGCCTGGTCCAAACACACCGGGCGGAATCGATATACCCGCTATGATTCCGACAAATTTAAGGTAGAACTGCCGTAGAATAGCCAATCGCATATAACGCATTGCTCGCATGAGTTCAACGTCGCGCATAATCCGCTGATAATAGAGCCCCGGATAAACGATCCGGTAGTGGGCGCGCCACCGAGTTACACGGTAGGCCCTCAGATCGGCGCCACGAAATGCACGCCACGATCTGACATCTACAATTGTTTCGTGAGTACTCAGATCCTGCATGCCGAAGCACCTTGACTCGAGGCGCCACTCATTCGGGAAGATAGCGACCTTGCCCATTCGTACTGAGCAGCGAGGCCCTCTTCGATTGACACCGTCGGCGCCCATTTCAATGACGCGCGAATTAGTTCGGTGCTGCCTCCCGTGCGATGGACATCTCCACTAACGCGCTCATGATACTCAATTTTGATCGGCTTTGAGTGTAACTCTTCAATGATGTTTAAGGTTTCATTCACGGATATGCTTCCACCTCCAGCAACATTAAACACAGCCCCAGGAGCAAGGCGTTCGCAGGTTGCGGCCCGGACATTCGCATCGACAACATCCGAAATGAAAGTAAAGTCTCGGATCTGTTCGCCATCGCCAAACACCGGTATTGGCGTAGATGCTAGCGCCGACGTAATAAATTTCGTGAAAGCCATATCAGGCCGCTGGCCTGGACCGTAAACAGTGAAATAGCGAAGTGACACTGTTGGCAGTGCGAAGTTTTGTGCGTAGAGGGTGCAGAGGTGCTCCGCGGCCAGTTTAGAGACTCCGTATGGGCTCATTGGACTAGGATTATGGGTTTCATCGGTCGGATACGTCAGCGCATTTCCGTAAATCGACGATGAAGATGCATAAACGAAACGTGACAGACTTCCCGCTCTCACAGATGCTTCGAGCAGGCGCTGCGTCGCTGCTATATTGGCATCAATATATTCCTGAAAATCGGACCCCCACGACTTGCGGACACCCGGTTGACCTGCTTGATGGAAAACGACGTCGACTGAATTATTGAGTATTGGCTCTAGGTCGACGCTGTTGAGGTCTGCTTCGATCAGTTTGAATCTATCGGTCGGAATGGAAGCGATATTCATCCATTTCAACTCGCTCGAATAATAGTCTGTGAATGAATCAATCCCGACAACATCCCAACCGTCCGCCACAAGCCGTCGAGCGAGAGAAGAACCAACAAACCCGGCCGCACCGGTTACAAGTGCTTTCATCATTTCTCCGTATCACTAACTCTTGAGGCGACGAGATCTCGATCTGCCGTCCGAACGATTTGGCCAACAACCTGCGGCGCACTGAACCTTGACACTTCCGACCGCGGATGTCTGGGGTCAATTCTTGTTGCATCAATTATTCGTCTGGATATTTCCTCTGGATCGCGACTTGTTGTGAATCCGGTCACGCCAGGCTTCACGAGTCCTCCAGTATCAGAACCTTGAGTTACTACAGCTGGTAAACCGGCTGCCATTGCTTCTACGAGGACGCGCGGAAAACCCTCGTACCCGGCGTGTGATGTCATCAGGAAAACATGCGAGCTTGCCATGGCGGCACTGAGATCTCGCGGTTCCATCCTTCCAACAATTTCGACGCGTTCTGAAACCGTTTCTGGGAGTTTCGCAACATCGGATTTCAACTCGTTCTCAAGCGATCCCCCGCCGATCATCCTTAAAGTCCAGCCCCGGCCTGGGTCCATTTCAATAAGACGCGCAAACGCGTTGAGCGCAAGCCGAGGATCTTTTGGAACCTCCATTCGTCCCACCCATATGATCGAATGGTCAATGCGTTGATGCTCGCCCGACAGTAGGAGATCTGGATCAAACCACGTGGGCGAGAATTTCGCTTGTGGGTTGAGTTTGTTCGCATGGTCTGCGTGCTCGGGATTGAATACAATCACGTCGGATGACGTTTTGATGAGATAGCTTTCGAGGGCGCTGTGCAGTCTTTGGCCGTACCGCCACAGCGAATCGGAGTTGCTGCCCGTGAGTCCCTTTTGCTGAGTGTGAACGAAATACGCGAGCAGTTTCGGGCGTAGAATAAACTTGATAGCGACGGCAACATCCATGCGGTGAACTTGAACGGTCTTGCTGCGTGGCATCCTCCGGATATTGCGGATCACTCCGACGATAAGTCGGAGCGAATGCGGCAGGATTCTATTCTGATTGGCAGGGTCTAACCTAGCCACGGGTAGGAACCAGACGGTGCGTTCGCCGATCTGGTGTTCCTCCCAATCTCCGCGAGCACTGTCCCTCGGTCGAATTCCTGTGTCGACGCCGACTACAGCAAGCGGTCCCGCACCCGGATAGTACTTGCAAATACCTCGGATACACGTATCTATGCCTCCGGGCGATGGTCGAGCGGCATCAAATTGATGGATTATCAGTCGCTCGACCGATTTCGGTTCATATCCGGGCATCGCTACTCATTCTTTGAAGTAATATCGGACATAATCAACGGGTTCAGCGTAATTTGTACATTTCTTGAGCAACAATTCGCAGGAAATATGGTGCCGAAAGAATGTATCTCAATGCAAGCTTCCTCGGCTCGCTGGAGAGTCTATGAAGCCATTCCAGACGGGTTTTGGCGTACCACTCGGGCGCTCGCTGAAGCGTCCCGGCCGCGAATTCAATCGCGGCACCAACGCACACGACAACTCCACGGTCCATCTCTTGGAAGAGCTCAATGCTGAGCTGCTCTTGTTTGGGGACCCCGAGCCCGACGAATACAATGTCCGAATCCGACTTCACGACACGTCTGATCAACGCGGTTCGCAACTCCACGTCTGTTAGTTCTCCAGGGGGCGCTTTCTCGACGACGCCGATCCTCAGTTGCGAGTTTTTCTGACATAGCCGCGTTGCGGCAAGCTCTGCCGAGTTGGCTCGTCCACCGACAAACGAAACTACCAATGGGAGTTCGCAAAGCTTCGTTAGGAGATCAGCGCCAGTAACGCGTTCTATCTCTTCGACGTCGCTGAGAAGGCGGAGGGCCTCAACCACAGGCCAGCCGTCTGGTGGAGAGAAGTTTGAGAGTTGGTAGGCTTGTGCTAGCGCGGGGTTGCCCTTCGCCTGCCACACGTGCGCGATATTTGGCGTAACGACAATGTGTGGGCGCCGTTCTTTCGTCATGCGGATTATTCGGTCAATCGATTGCGTGAATGTAACTGGCGTCGCGTGAACTAGACCCAATGAGATCCTTTGCATATCAGTCCCCCTTTCAGATGATAGTTTTGCGACCGCGGGAAGTGTCGTTACTACAGAGTGAATGAGTTTTCTTGGCCGTTCAGGCAAGGTTTTAGATTCATTGAGCGTGCTTGCTGCTCTGCAATTCGCTTGGGCGAACCTATCCGGGAGGGGTCAATACGCGCCATCGCTCGCAAACACGGCTCTTACCGTCTTGCCGATGATTAACAGATCCCCCATCATCGACCAGTTCTCGACATACGAGAGGTCCAGCCGCACAGTCTCTTCCCATGACAGGTCTGAGCGCCCGCTGACCTGCCAGAGCCCGGTAACTCCGGGCTTCACAAGCAACCGGCGCCGCACGGTGCCGTCGTAAGCCTCGACTTCTCGACGCAGCGGCGGCCTCGGGCCCACCACGCTCATCTCGCGGCGAAGGACGTTGATGAACTGGGGCAGTTCGTCGATGCTGAATTTGCGCATGAAGCGGCCGACCTTCGTAACCCGCGGGTCTTCACGCATCTTGAACAGCACGCCGGCGCCCTCGTTAGCCTTCATAAGAGAGGCCATCTGCTTGTCGGCGTCCACCACCATGCTGCGGAACTTGAGCATCGGGAACGGCCTGCCGTCCAGGCCCATCCGCTCCGACTTGTAGAAGACCGGCCCCTTGCTCGTCAGCTTGATCGCCAGTGCGACGAACAACAAAACCGGGCTGATCAGAATCAACGCGAGGGTTGCGAAGACGAAGTCGAAGGACAGCTTCGAGAACCTTTGCGCACCGTGGTACTGGGGCTTCTCCACATGGATCAGCGGAAGGCCTGCGACCGGGCGCATCGAGAGCCTGGGGCCCGACACATCCATCATCCCGGGGGCTACGACGAGGTCGACGTGATGCGGCTCGAGCGCCCACGCTAGGTCCCGCATTCCGTCGTGGCCCAGGTGCTCGGTCGCCGTAACTGCCACCGTGTCTGCCCGGCAAAACTCCAACGATTCCACGACGTCTTGCTCGTCTCCGAGAACGGGAATTTCTCGCCCCTTCACGGTGATCTTGTCGCCGTGCTTGCCGGTATGCCCCGGGATGCACACGCCGACAACGCGGTACCCATCAGCGGTGCCGCGCGCGAAGGATTCGGCGAGATTCCGTACCGCGCGTTCGCCACCAACGACCAAGACGGAGGTTTGAAACTCCCCGCGCGAACGCTTCCGCGCGACCAACTTGCGCCACACCCAGCGATTCACCATCAGGGCAGCCAGGCCCACCGGGAACGCGATGGCCAGGTAGAGACGTGCCAGGTCAAGCCGGAAAAGGAGTGCCAGGATCGCAATGAACCCGAATAGGCGCACCGTCGATACAAAGATCCGACGGTACTCATCGGGACCGCTGCCAATGACTCGAATGGTGCGGGTCCTGAAGATCACCAGCGTCACCAGCCACGCAATTACCAGCAAGGCCGAAACCAGTGTGTAGCTCAGGTTGTGGAGAGCTTCACCGGTAGTCAGAAGACCGCTGTCGCCGAAGCGAATCCACTGGGCCAACGCGACGGCGGCAATCACCACCAGGGTGTCGGACATCAACAGACGCCGGATATACGCCGCCTGCCACTCTCGACGACTCCCGAGTCGTCCTGTCTCCGAAGAGACCGTTGCCGCGCCCGGCGCGCCTGATGCAGGGCCGAGCGGAACATCGAATGCGGTCACCATTCGTGCCTTCCACCTGAGAACCAATAAGTCGGCTAGCGCTGCTGTCTTCCGACTGTTGGCGGTAGTTGATGACCGCCCCCCTGTATTGCTGCCGAGATGATGATCGCACCTTCAACCAACTTCGTTACGCATCGAGTGGCGAACGTCACAAGCGTGGGACATCAAGCGCGAGAACAGGTTCCCGTGCAGGTCACGGCTCTATATATCGAACGAATGACACGACTACATCATGGCGGACGATCAGACTAGGGCCAAAAGTCCTGGCGTGCCGAACAGAATTTCGGTATTTTGCACAACCCTACTCACGAGTCAGATCCCGGGCGAGACGGCGCTGTTCGCGCGCACCGCCCACTCCGTGAAGTCGCGTAGCGACCGCGACCGATCGGTGCGCAGCGGCAAACATAGACTGCTGGCCACACTCTGTCATTCGCATGAATGACATTGAGGCACTGAATGCGTGGGTGCCGTAGCGACCGCTCTACGATCGGCACCGAGCCACCACAGCCACAGAAGAGAATGCGCACATGGATAGAGACAGCTTTTGGAATACTCATTGGGGAATGCTCTTCTCCTTCGGCTCGGAATTGATGCACGCTCTCAATTTCGGCAGCGTCAACTAGGAACGAAGAAATGCCCGCCCTCCGAATTGGCGGGCGGGCATCGCGCGAAGCGGTGAAGTTTCATTCGATATTGCCGCGTGTAGGCCATTTCTTCGCTCGGTGCTTGATTCCCCCGATAGACCACCCACCTCAGTGGCACGATTGACGCCGTGACCATTGGCCAACTCGACAATGCACCCCATCGCAGTCGCCTGCGCCGTCTGCGTGCGGCGTGGCGGAGGAAGCTCGATCCGAGTGAGCAATCGGCGGTCGTGTCGTGGGCGGCGTTCACGGCGACGTTTGCCGGGGTGCGGGCGTTGACCCACTGGATCAGGCGCGGGCACGGGCCAGCGGGTGGTGGGATGAGTCTCCACGGCCGCCATTTTCACCATTACAACCTGGGGATCGCGGCGCTGGCTGCCGTCGGGACGGTGGCGGTGCGGGGCTCGGAGAAACAGCGCCGCCATCCGACGGTCCCGATCTCGTACGGCGTCGGCACCGCACTCATCGTCGACGAACTGGCACTACTGCTCGACCTCGAGGACGTCTACTGGGCGAAGGAGGGGCGGACGAGCGTCGACGCCGCGGTGGTCATCATCGGCCTCGGCGGACTGATGACTGCGGGGTTCGAGTTCTGGCCCGCCGCCCAGCGGGCGCTCACGGAGCCGATGTAGACGGCCGCACACTGGACAACCGGGCGGTCCCCCACGGCTCGATGTCGTAGACGGGGATGCAGTCCAGACCGCGGGCGCGCACGCGCTGCACGACCGCCGCGTCCGCCGACGGGCACGTGCCCTCGGCAACGGCCTCGGTGACGATCGCGCACACCACGTCGCCGCGGAATTCGCGCACGGGTTTCAGTCCCTGCTCCACCGTCCAGTGCCGCACGGCGGCCCAGTGCGTCACCTCGGTGACGGTGGACGGGTTGCCGATGAACAGCACACTCCGCGTCGCGTTCCGTCCGCCCGGTGCAGGCGATGCCTGCATCTGAATCTCCGCCTCGGTGCACCACTCGGATGCCAGTTCGGCCAGGGTCGTGCTCGCAATCGTCGACATCTTCCTCATCCTGTTGCCGGCCCCCTGATGCACATCATCTTGTCGCGGATCAGGCCCCACGACTGTCCCCCGATCGGGCCGAGAATCGGATGATTCTGCTGTCCCCCGATCGGCCCACGGTGACGTCACAGCGCCTGGGGCTGCGGGGTGGGTCGAGACGTCGTATCATCCAAAGTTGATCCACGTTGCCCAGCGGAACCGATTGAGCGACATCGACATAACGGACAAACCGGGCATCTCCGATCGAGGGACGCCGCGGTCAGTCGAATGTCATCCACAAGAACGCACACGACAACAGAACACTTTGCCTTCCGATTACTTACTTTTGAAAACTATGAAAGCCCGAGAGGTGAAATTCCTTGGTCTCGCAGACGCAGGAACCTGCCGTCCCGAACGATGAACGCGCCACGACGCTCGACGAACTCGGCCCGCACTACAAGTGGATTGCGTTGTCGAACACCACCCTCGGCATGCTGGTGGCCACGATCAACTCGTCGATCGTGCTGATCGCGCTCCCCGATATCTTCAAGGGCATTCACCTCAACCCGCTCGAGCCCGGCAACACGAGCTACCTGCTGTGGATGATGATGGGCTTCCTCGTGGTGACGGCCGTGCTCGTGGTCAGCTTCGGACGCCTCGGCGACATGTTCGGTCGCGCCCGGATGTACAACATGGGCTTCGCCGTCTTCACGATCGCCTCGATCTTCCTGGCCGTGACGTGGTTCGACGGGTCCGAGGCCGCACTGTGGCTCATCGGGTGGCGCGTCGTCCAGGGCGTGGGCGGGGCCTTCCTGATGGCGAACTCGTCGGCAATCCTCACCGACGCCTTCCCCGCCGATCAGCGTGGGCTCGCGCTCGGCATCAACGGTGTCGCCGCGATCTCCGGATCATTCCTCGGACTGCTCATCGGCGGCATTCTCGCGCCGATCCACTGGAATCTGATCTTCCTCGTCTCCGTCCCGTTCGGTCTGGTCGGCACGATCTGGGCGTACCTGAAACTCCGCGACACCGGCGTGCGCCGGCACGCCGACATCGACTGGTGGGGAAACATCACGTTCGCCGTCGGACTGATCGCCGTCCTCGTCGGCATCACCTACGGCATCCAGCCGTACGGGGCCTCGTCGATGGGCTGGACCAGTCCGCTGGTGCTCTGGTGCCTCATCGGCGGCGGTGCCGTGCTCGCCGCCTTCTGCGTCATCGAGACCAGGGTCGTCAATCCCCTCTTCAATCTGCACCTGTTCCAAATCAAGTCGTTCACCTGGGGCAACATCGCCAACCTGGTCGCGTCGCTCGGCCGCGGCGGGCTGCAGTTCATCCTGATCATCTGGCTCCAGGGCATCTGGCTGCCGCAGCACGGCTACGACTACAGCCGCACTCCGCTATGGGCGGGCATCTACATGCTGCCGATGACCATCGGGTTCCTGATGTCGGCACCCGTGTCCGGGGTCATCTCCGACAGGTTCGGCACCAAGTGGTTCACCAGCGTCGGCATGTTCATCACCGCGGGAACCTTCGGATTGCTGATCGCGCTGCCGGTCGACTTCGAGTACTGGGCATTCGCTGCGATTCTGTTGATCAACGGCATCGGAATGGGCATGTTCTCCGCGCCGAACCGGGCCGAGGTGATGAACAGCCTTCCCTCCGACGCACGCGGCGTCGGCGCCGGCATGATGACGACCTTCCAGAATGCGGCGATGGTGCTGTCGATCGGGTTCTTCTTCAGTCTGATGATCGCCGGACTCAGCTCCAACCTTCCGTCGGCGATGAGCGACGGACTGATGGCGAACGGGGTGCCCGCGGCGCAGGCCACCCAGATCGCGAACCTGCCCGCCGTTGCCGTCCTGTTCGCGGCGTTCCTCGGCGTCAACCCGATCCAGGAACTGCTCGGCCCGAACCTGTCCGCACTCAGCGAGCAGCAGCAGGCGCACCTGACCGGCCTGGACTTCTTCCCTCAATTGATCTCGGGGCCGTTCGCCGACGGCCTGGCCATGGCGTTCGCGTTCGCGATCGTCGCGTGCGTGATCGGGGGCATCGCCTCGCTGCTCACCGGCCCGCAGAAGAAGGCCACACCCGACGAGCCGCACGAGTCGGTCGGCGCGGAACTCGCCGGAATCGCCGGCGAGGCCGGCATCGGCCCGAGCGAACTCGTCCACGACCGGTAGTAACTCGTCGTCAGCAGCCGCATGAAGCTGCGCACGGACGCCGACCCAGAAGACTGGTAACTACTGAACGCACCAATGCCCCGCCCCCGTGGTGGACGACGCGGCGATATGAGCAATTCTGTGCGGCGTTACGACCACCGTCGCTTCCGGGGAGATTGGTTCCTCGCCCATTCCTCGCCGCACGCCGTGCACGCGTCGTCTTCGGTATCCGCGCCCAGGTTGTACTCCTGCCGGATCTCGGGGTGGTCGCACGGCAGTGAGCCCGCATCCTCCCAACGCTTGCGGATCTTTTCAACTTCACTCGACTGGATTGCCATTCCGCTAAGAAACAGCATCTCAAGCTTCGGGGCAACAAATTCGGGACCATGTCATTCGATCGATCTAGTCGCGCAGGGCAGAAGGGCGTGGGAGACAATGCTTGGCATGTCGAAGAAGTGGTCGCGGACCGTCGAGAAGCGTGACCCCAAGACCATCGTCTTCTGGGCATTCATGGCGGTCGCGATCGTTGTGGGCGTCGGAATGTATTGGGCCACGTCGGCGCGAACCTCGGAGGCCGACGTCGACTACGTCTCGACCTACACACCCGCGCCGGCTCCCACCCTGCCCGCGACTCCCGTCGTCAAGCGTGCCCCGAACCTGCTCTTCTACGGCGACACGCTCACCGTGGGATCTTTCACCAACGATGACGCGGGAACATTCCGGGGTCGGATCGTGGCCGCGGCGACCGAGTCTGGACCGGCCACCCCGATCGTGATGGCCAAGAGCGGCATCCGTACAGGGTCGTTCGCGAGTATGTACCCAGATGCGCCCGGTGGTATTGACCTGGCGGTCGTGGAGCTGGGCACGAACGACGTCAACAACACCCCTCCCGAGGCATTCCGCGGCGCGTACTCCCGCGTGGTCACGAGCGTGCGTACGGCGAACCCCAGCGCCGGTCTGATTTGCGCCGGCGCTTGGGGGGCCGAGGTGAACACGACTCCGTACGATGACGCGATTCGGCAGGTGTGCCGGGATGCGGGCGGAACGTATGTCCCGCTCTATAGCCTGTACATCAACGCTAGCCTGCGTGGACCCGAGGGAGCGCAGATCGGCGGCCAGATCGCAGACAACTTCCACCCGAACGACCTCGGTCACGAGGCCATCGCGAATGCGCTGCTCGGGAACATCACCTTCGAGTAGGAACTACAGCGAGGATTAACTTGGCAGGTCGGGCATCTTGACCTTGAAGCAGCCACCCGGACGCGGTGCGGCCGGACCGAATCGTCCCGACGATGTTGCCTTGCGAGGTGTGGACACGTGGACGAGAGACTCGAACGCCACAAGGCGGGAGTCATCCCAGACCTTCCGAATTCGCTCGCCGCTCGGGTGCACGATCGCCAGGTACCGGCCCATCAATGTGTTGTTCGAGACGCCGCTGAACAGCACCGGATCGTCCGGGATATCGGCGGCCCGGTACGCGCCGATCTGCAGGTGCTGCCCTACCCCAGTGCTGTTCGGGCCAGTCACGAGGATGTTCTCGAGCTTTCCCGGTACGCCCCGATTGCCACGTCGTGAGAAGTGCACGCCGGTCGGGTAACCATCCGCTCCGAAGCACACGCCCTCGGAAGCCGGGACGATGCCCACGACCTGGAAGCGACCGGACCTACCGTAGTGGAAGGTCTTCCAGGTGATCGGCCCGAAGTTGATGACCACGTTGGACGAGCTCGCGGGTGGTGGCGGCCGACAGAACCACGTTGCGGTAGTCCGTCAGAGGGGCGATCCTCGTTCCGCCGGAGATGCCCGCGGCGCAGGCCACCCAGATCGCGAACCTGCCCGCCGTCGCCGTCCTGTTCGCGGCGTTCCTCGGCGTCAACCCGATTCAGGAATTGCTCGGACCGAACCTGTCCGCACTCAGCGAGCAGCAGCAGGCGCACCTGACCGGCCTGGACTTCTTCCCGCAGCTGATCTCGGGACCGTTCGCCGACGGCCTGGCCATGGCATTCGCCTTCGCGATTGTCGCCTGCGTGATCGGCGGAATCGCCTCGCTGCTCACCGGCCCGCAGAAGAAGGCCACACCCGACGAGCCGCACGAGTCGGTCGACGCGGAACTCGCCGGAATCGCCGGCGAGGCCGGCATCGGCCCGAGCGAACTCGTCCACGAACGGCAGTAACTCGCCGGCAGCGGTGCATGGCCGCCGACCCGTTACGCTGAATTGCATGCCTTCCGACCGCGCGCTCAAGTTCATGAATGCCGCACACCGCGTCCTCCTGCGCGTCACGGGCGGGCGAGTCGGGCGGAGTTTCGGCAAGATGCCGGCGGTGGAGTTGACGACCGTCGGCCGCAAGTCCGGGAAGGTGCACACCGTCATGCTCACCGTGCCGGTGACGGAGGGCGACACCCGCGTCGTGGTGGCCTCACGCGGCGGCGACGACCGCCATCCCGCGTGGTTCCTGAATCTGCAGGCCAATCCGGTGGTCCAACTCTCGGTCCAGGGGCAGCCCGCACAGTCGATGCACGCCCGCGTGGCTAACCCCGAGGAGCGGGCCCGTCTGTGGCCGCAGGTGACCGCCGCCTACAAGGGCTATGCCGGGTATCAAAAGCGCACGGATCGCGAGATCCCTCTGGTTCTGCTCGAACCCACAGCCTGACACCGGGCACCGCCGGCAGAACACGGTTCGGTTGCAGTCCGGCGCAGTGAGCCGGATCCGCCCTTAACCTCGACCTCACCCTTATAGATTTGCGCATTCCGGGCAGGCGAGGTTTGGGGAGCGACGTGGACACTGACGATGCTGCGCTGCACAAATCCGGGCTGCACAGATCCGGGTTCCACAGGTCCCGCACCCGACACTTGCCGCGGCGCGGGTGGATCACCGCCGCCCTGACGCTGCTCGTCCTCATGCTTGCGCCGGCACCGTCGGCGAGTGCCGAAGCCATCGTGCAACCGGTGGCCGCCGACCCGAGCGTCCTCCGCGCCTCCGACGGCATGTTCTACATGTACACAACCGCCGACGACTGGGGCGACGGCCAGGGCATGCACAACATGTCGATCTTCAAGTCCGCCGACCTCATGGACTGGATGTACCTCGGCGACGTCTTCCCCGACCGGCCCGCATGGCACCCGGACGGCAAGCTGGCGTGGGCACCGAACGTCCTCGAAACCGACGGCCACTACAGCCTGTACTACTCGCTCTACGACGAGGCGAATCCCTGCATCGGTCTCGCCACCGCCGACAGCCCCACCGGACCGTGGAACGACCTCGGCCGGCCCGTCTTCTGCGCCCACGACGTCGGCGTCGGCGGCACCATCGACCCGTTCGTGTGGGACGACGGCACGACGAAGACGATGTTCGTCGGCAACTTCCAGGGCGTCCACGCCATCCCGCTCAGCGCGGACGGCACCGCGGCGGCCGGCGAACCCGTACGCGTCGCCGACGAACGCTTCGAAGGCCCCTACGTCGAATTCCACGACGGCTACTACTACCTGTTCCTCTCGGCGGGCAACTGCTGCAACGGCGCCGACACCGCCTACCGCGTCCTCGTCGGCCGGTCCGAATCGCTCACCGGGCCGTACCTCGACCGGAAAGGGCAGGACCTCAACGACGGTGGCGGCGCCCTCATCCTCGCCGGCAGCGAACCGTGGGCCGGACCGGGCCACAACACGGTGGTCTCCGACGACGCAGGCGCGGATTGGATCGTGTACCACGCCATTCCGCGCGACAACCGGGATCTGCCCAGCGGGGCCCGGCGCCGCGAAGGGATGATCGACCGGATCGTCTGGGCGAACGGCTGGCCCGAGGTCGGCGACGGTTCGCCCGCGTCGACGGGGCCGGCGAACCCCGACACGGATCTGCCGGTGCGGGTCACGCTGCGCGCCGACTCCGACACGACGCTGCCCGGAGACGGCGGGACCGTCGACGCCACCATGCTCGTCGAGGCACCCGACGATCGCCCCTACGCCGGCCAGGTGTGGGTGAGCGCCGTGTCGCCCGACAACCGGACCAGCGACCCGTTCTTCGGGCCGATCGACGTCGACCTTCAACCCGGCGAGGTCCTCGAGGAGGCCATCACGTACACGGTCCCGGGTGATGCGGTCGCGGGAACCTACTATGCCTACGCGTTCGCCGGCAGCTACCCCGACGAGACCGTCGAATTCGGCACGATCCACGCCGTCAAGACCGGAGACGAGGCGAGGATCAGCCCGGTCCGCTCGGTGTCGCTGCACCTCGGCAAGCTCGCGCGCTGACGGCGAGCGGTTCGGCTCCAGCCGATCCAGACAACCGATTCGGTTTCCAAAACCGAGATGCACAACGAAATCGGTAACAAATTTCGTCACTGGCTATTGAAATAGTGGCTCCGCCGCGTCAGGATGGGACACGGTGACGTGCCTCACACGTCACCTTCGGTCAGTCCATCGACAAAGGTGCTACATGCAGCAGACAGTGTTCGAGAAGCAACAACCGAACGCCACGGTTGTCGACCATGCGCTCCGGCGCACCCGGTTGGCACCGTTCTGGATCGAGGACGTCGCCGACACCCCCACCTACCCGGCCGCCACGGCCGACGCCGCATACGACCTGGTGGTCGTCGGCGGCGGCTACACCGGACTCTGGAGCGCTCTCCTCGCGAAACAACGCCACCCCGAACTGTCCGTCGCCCTCGTGGAGGGCGAGACGATCGGGTGGGCCGCATCCGGCCGCAACGGCGGATTCGTCGAGGCCAGCCTGACCCACGGCAGCGAGAACGGCCGCCGACGCTGGCCGGAGGAGATCGACACCCTCGAATCGCTCGGGCTCGCGAACCTCGACGCGATCGAGAAGACGGTCCACACGCTCGGCCTGGACTGCGATTTCGAACGGAACGGCGCCATCTCGGTCGCCGTCGCCGACTACCAGGCCGAGGAAGCGCTCGGCACCCCGCCGAGCGCCACGACCGTGGTGCTGGACGGGCCCGCGATGCGCGCGCAGGTGAACTCGCCGACGTATCTGGCCGGGGTGTGGGACAAGACGTCCACCGCGCTGGTGCATCCGGCGAAGCTCGCCGCCGAACTCGGCCGGGTCTGCGCGGAGCACGGCGTCGACATCCACGAACACACCAAGGTTCTCGACCTCGTCCGCTCCCGCTCGTCGTCCCGAGTCGGCGTCCGGACGGCGCGCGCGACCCTGTCGGCGGACCGAGTAATCCTGGCAACCAACGCCTTTCCGTCCCTGCTGAAGCGGTACCGGCTGCACACGGTTCCGGTGTACGACTACGTCCTCATGACCGAGCCGCTGTCCGACGCCCAGCTGTCGGACGTGGGATGGTCTGCCCGACAGGGCATCGCCGACATGTCCAACCAGTTCCACTACTACCGGCTCACCCGGGACAACAGGATCCTCTGGGGCGGCTACGACGCCATCTACCACTTCGGGCGCGGCTTGAACCACGACCTCGAAGACCGTCCCGAGTCCCACAGAAGGCTCGCGCGGCACTTCTTCACGACGTTCCCCCAGCTCGAGGGTCTCGAGTTCACCCACCGGTGGGGCGGCGTCATCGACACGTCGACGCGCTTCTGCTCGTTCTTCGGTTCCGCGGCGAAGGGGCGGATCGCCTACGCCGCCGGGTTCACCGGTCTCGGCGTCGGCGCCTCTCGGTTCGCGGCGAACGTCATGCTCGACAAGATCGCCGGCGAGAAGACGGCCCTGACCGAGTTGGCCCTGGTGAGGGACATGCCCCTCCCCTTCCCTCCGGAGCCGCTGGCGGCAGCAGGCATCAACGCCACCCGATGGTCGCTCGACCGCGCCGACCACAACGAAGGCCGACGGAACGTCTTCCTCAAGGCCCTCGACGCCGTCGGCCTGGGATTCGATTCGTGACCGCCGTCCACACCGACGAGTCCTGGCTTTCCGGACCGCACACCGCGGCTCGGACCGCCGATCTCACCTACCACCGCCTGCCCGACGACCAGGTGGTCGGCGAGGGAGCGCCGATGGTCGGCGAACGCGTGCTCGGCGACTTCGCCGACATCACCGTCGGCGTGTGGGAAATCGAGCCCAGCGTCTCGTGCGACGTCGAGATCGACGAGGTGTTCGTGGTGCTCAGCGGCGACGCGACCGTGCAGTTCGAGGACGGCACCCCGGATCTCGACCTCGGTCCCGGAAGTGTCGTTCGCGTGCGGGCCGGTCAGAAGACCCGGTGGGTCGTGCGCGACACGCTACGGAAGGTATACCTCGCCGCGCCGATCCCCTAGACACGAAAACCACTGCACCCCTTAACCACACCTGCCCGGGCACTGAAGCCCACAGCCACACCTCGAGGGAGTATGAATGAGCATTGCCGAGCCTCCACCCTTGAAGACCCAGACTCCCGATCCGCTCAGCCCCGCGAAGGGGCTCAACAGCGGCGCACTGGGATTGATCGGCAACACGGTGATCGGGCTGTCCTCCGTCGCACCGGCCTACAGTCTCGCCGCGACGCTGGGATACGTCGTGCTCGCGGTCGGTGAGAAGGCACCGTCGATGTTCCTCGTCGCCTTCATTCCGATGCTGCTCACGGCGTTCGCCTACCGCGAGCTGAATCGGGACACCCCGGACTGCGGCACCTCGTTCACCTGGGGCACCAAGGCGTTCGGTCCGTGGGTCGGCTGGATGGCGGGGTGGGGGCTCGCCGTGTCCGCGATCATCGTCCTCGCCAACACCGCGGAGATCGCCGCGATCTACCTGTTCGAGGTGCTCGGGTTGCACGCGGCGGCCGAGTCGCTCGCCGCGAAGGTGCTGCTGGGGTGCTTCTTCATCGCGGCCATGACCTACGTCAGTTTCCGCGGCATTCTTATCAGCGAACGGCTGCAGAACGTCCTGATCGCCGTACAGTTCGCCGTCCTCATCGGCGTCAGCGTCCTCGCATTGGCGAAGGTGTTCGGCGGCACCGCCGGCCCGCAGGCGGTCACCCCGCAACTCGACTGGATCATCCCCACCGGCATCTCGATGTCGAGTGCCGCGCAGGCGATCATCCTGTGCATCTTCATCTACTGGGGGTGGGACGCCTGCCTCGCCGTGGGTGAGGAGACGAAGGATTCCGAGCGGACGCCGGGCCGCGCCGCGGTGCTGACGACGGTCATCCTCGTGGCCACGTACGTGCTGGTCGGATACGCGGTCCAGTCGTTCGCCGGGTTCGGCGACACCGGGATCGGGCTGAACAACCCCGAGAATGTCGACGACGTGCTGACCACCCTGGGCGGGCCGGTCGCGGGGCCGGTGGCCGCGTCGTTGCTGCTGCTGACGGTGTCGATCTCCGCGCTCTCCTCCACCCAGACCACCATCCTGCCGACGGCGCGCGGAACGCTGTCGATGGCGGTCTACGAAGCGCTGCCGAAACGGTTCGCGTCCGTGCACCCCCGATACATGACACCCGGCTTCGGAACCCTCGTCATGGGGGCGGCGGCGCTGCTGTTCTACCTGGTGCTGTCGTTCGCCAGTTCCAACGCGTTGCAGGATTCGGTGGCCTCGCTCGGGCTCGCGGTGGCCTTCTACTACGGCATTACCGCCTACGCCTGCGTCTGGTACTTCCGGCGGACCCTGTTCGACTCGGCCCGGAATCTGTTCATGCGCGGCATCTTCCCGTTGCTCGGCGCGCTCTGCATGACGTGGGCCTTCGTTCAGAGTGCCGTCGACATGCTGCGCCCCGACTACGGATTCACCGCGTTCGGCCCGTTCGGTGGTGTGTTCGTTCTCGGCGTCGGCATGCTGGTCGTCGGAATCCCCCTCATGTTGGTGTGTTTCGCCACCGGTTCCAAGAACTTCTTCCGCGGACGCACCCTCACCGCCGACACGGAAGTGAAGGTGCCCGAGTGACGAGCGCCGAAGCCACCGGGAAGAGGCGATAGTTTCCGACAATGTCCGAGCCGATTGTCTTCGACACAGAGAGCACCGATTGTCTTCGACAAAGTGAGCACCGATTGTCTTCGACACAGTGAGCAAGGGAGGATTCGACCATGTCTGAGCAGCCCCCGTCTCTCGATCCCGTGTCCAAGCAGATCATCGAGCAACTTCAAGAGGATGGACGACGGTCGTACGCCGCCATCGGCAAGGTCGTCGGATTGTCGGAAGCGGCTGTACGCCAACGCGTGCAGAAGCTGATCGACACCGGCGTCACCCAGATCGTCGCGGTCACCGACCCCGTGCAGGTGGGATTCTCACGCCAGGCCATGGTCGGGATCCGCTGCTCGGGAGACGTCACCGAGATCGCCGCCCGGCTCGCCGACGTCGACGCCATCGACTACGTCGTGCTGACGGCAGGCGCCTACGACATCCTGGCCGAGATCGTGTGCGAGAACGACGACCACCTCCTGACCGTGCTCAACAAAGAGATTCGCACCATTCCCGGCGTGCTCGGCACCGAGACGATGGTGTACCTGAAACTTGTCAAGCAGCAATATGATTGGGGAACCCGATGACTACGGAAACCACCTCCTCGCGCACTACAGCAGACCTCGAAGCGACCGCCCGCCGCCACCTGTGGGGGCATTTCTCCCGGCACGGGGACAACATCACCCCGCCGATCATCACCCGCGGCGACGGCGCCCGCATCTTCGACTCCACCGGCAAGAGTTACCTCGACGGACTGTCCGGGCTGTTCGTCGTCCAGGCCGGGCACGGCCGCCTAGAGC
>NZ_NHML01000034.1:0-116346 GCF_002165735.1 Rhodococcus sp. NCIMB 12038 | reverse complement strand
CCCCCCCACCGACACCCTCACCGACCTCCCCCACCGAACCCCCACCACCCACCCCCGACTCCTCGACCCCACCCCCTCGGCCTCACCGACATCCACACCGCCACCGGACCCGCCGCCACCTTCGACACCCTCACCGTCCTCGAGTCCTACCCCCTCGACCCCACCACCCTCACCACCGGCGACACCACCGGCCTCCACATCACCGATGTCCAGGGCACCGACGCCACCCACTACCCCCTCGCCCTCGCCGTCACCGAGGGAACCGCTCTTCACCTGAAGTTCGAATATCTTCCGGTCGCACTCGACCGCACGGCGGTCGAATCCCTGGCGCGGCAGGTGATCCGGGTGCTGGAGATGATCGCCACCCGTCCAGATCTTCCCCTCGCCCGGCTCCACCTGCTCAGTGACACCGAGATGCGCGAACTCCGTCCCGCCCGTGGTGCTGTTCCCGGACCCGACAGGACTTTCGCCGACATCCTGACCGATGCGGTCGCATTCGACCCCGCGGGACCGGCATTGTCGTACGGAGATCGGGTGGTGTCCTACCGCGAGCTCGACGAGACATCGAATCGGTTGGCGCGCCTGCTCGTCGAACATGGGGCCCGGCCGGAATCGTTCGTTGCGCTCGCGATTCCGCGGTCGATCGATTCCGTGGTCGCGATGTGGGCGGTGGTCAAGACCGGTGCGGCCTTCATGCCTGTCGATGTGACCTATCCCGACGTGCGGATCGAGCACCTGCTCACCGATTCCGGTTCTGCCCTCGGTATCACGCTCGAGGCCCACCGAGGCCGCTTGCCGCTGACCGTCCGATGGATCGTCCTCGACGCCCCGGACATCACCGCGGCGATCGGGCGCTACCCTGCGACCGCCGTCGGTGACTCCGAACGGCGGGCACCGCTGCGGGTAGATCATCCCGCCTACCTGATCTACACCTCCGGGTCCACCGGCACCCCCAAGGGAGTGGTGGTCGGCCACCGGGGACTCGCGACCCTCGCGACCACCCAAGCCGAGCTGACGGGGACGGATCGACGGTCGCGTGTCCTGCACTTCTCCTCGCCCACATTCGACGGTTCGATCTTCGACTATCTGCTGGCGTTCGGGGTCGGGGCGACGATGGTGATCACCGCCCCGACGGTGTACGGCGGCAGCGAACTGGCCCGGCTGCTGGCCTCCGAACGGATCACCCACGCGTTCGTTCCCACAGCGGCGCTGGCGTCGACCGACCCCGAAGACCTCGACTGCCTGACCGATGTGGTGGTCGGAGGCGAGGCGTGCCCGCCCGGACTGGTGACCCGCTGGGCCCCGGGTCGCCGACTGCGCAACGGCTACGGCCCTACCGAAACCACCGTGATGTGCAACATCAGTGAGCCGATGACCGTCGGATCTCCGGTGACAGTGGGGGGCCCGATCGGCGGGGTCGCCGAACTCGTCCTCGACTGCCGGTTGCAGCCGGTCCCGGCCGGTGTGCCCGGTGAGCTCTACATCGCCGGGGGCGGGCTTGCCCGCGGTTATCACCGGCGTCCCGGCCTCACCGCCACGTCGTTCGTCGCCAACCCCTTCGGCGCACCCGGCGAACGGATGTACCGGACCGGTGACATGGTGCGCTGGACGAGGGACACCCATGCGCTCGAATACCTCGGCCGGAGCGACTTCCAGGTGAAGATCCGCGGTTTCCGCATCGAACCGGGTGAGATCGACAACGCACTCGCCCTGCACCCCGACGTCGACTACGCCGCCACCGTCAGCCGGCTGGGACCTGCCGGAGACCCGATTCTCGTCTCGTACGTGCTGCCCGCCGAGGACACCGACCCCCAGCCCACCGAGCTGCGCACCTACCTGGTCGATCGTCTTCCCTCGTACCTGGTCCCCGCCGCCGTCGTGACGATCGACGAGATCCCGTTGACGCGTGTCGGCAAGCTCGACCGCGCCGCGCTTCCCGACCCTCGGATCGACTCGACCACCCGCCGATCGCGCCGCGCCGCGACTCCCGTGGAGGAGATCGTGGCGGACGTCTTCGCCGCGGTGCTCGGCATCGCCCACGTCGGTGTCGACGACAACTTCTTCGATGCCGGCGGCAACTCGCTCAGCGCCACGCGAGCGGTCGCGCGCGTCGATGCGGCCCTCGACACCGATCTCGGCGTCCGCGATCTGTTCGAGAACCCGACGCCACGCACCCTCGCCCACCAGCTGGCGCGACGGACGGGTGACTCCCCGCGACCGCTGATTGCCGGCCCCCGACCCCCCGTGCTCCCGCTGTCACCCGCACAACACCGGATGTGGTTCCTCAACCAGTACGACACCGCCTCACCCGCCTACAACATTCCCGTCACGCTTCGACTCACCGGGGCGCTCGACACCGACGCACTCTCGGCGGCCCTGACCGACGTCGTGACACGGCACGAAGCACTCCGCACCATCTACCCGCTGCGCGACGGTCAGCCCGTCCAGCACGTACTACCCCCCAGGGATGCAGTCCCGCACGCCGACATCATCAGTGCCACCGATGACGACCTGACGGCCCGCATCTTCCGGTTCGTGACCACGGGGTTCGACGTCACCGTCGACCCTCCGTTGCGCTGCAGGCTGCTCCGTCTCACGCCCGAACACCACGTCCTCGTCCTCGTCCTGCACCACATCAGCGCCGACGGCCAATCGATGGCCCCGCTGACCCGGGACTTCGTCACTGCCTACGCCGCCCGGACGCGTCACGAGCCGCCCCGCTGGGCACCGCTGCCCGTCCAGTACGCGGATTACTCGCTCCGTCAGCACGAGTTGTTCGGGACGCCGGCCGGCCTGCACAGCCGGCTCGCGAGCGGGCTCGAGTACTGGACGCGCACGCTCGACGGACTGCCCGAGGTTCTGCCCCTCCCCACGGACCGGCCACGCCCACTGCAGCGAAGCCTGCGCGGCGACCGGTGGGACTTCCGCATCGACGCGGACGTGCACGGCGCCCTGCGATCGATGGCGCGTCACCGAAACACCACCCTGTTCATGACGGTGCACGCGGCGCTGGCCGCGCTGGTGTCGCGGCTGACCGGGACCGCCGACATCGCCATCGGTACCGCTGTTGCGGGCAGGCCGGAACCGGCACTGGACGACCTGGTCGGCATGTTCGTCAACACCCTCGTCCTGCGTACTCGTGTCGACGCCGCCGATACGTTCACCGCTCTCCTCGCGCACACTCGCGAAACCGATCTCGGCGCGTTCACCCACGCCGACCTGCCGTTCGAGCGACTCGTCGAGGCGCTGACCCCGGTTCGCTCCACCTCACACTCCCCGCTGTTCCAGGTGTCGCTCGAGGTCGAGAGCCCCGCCCGGCCCGCGCACCTCACCCTGCCCGAGGTCGAGGGCGAGGCAGTCGCCGTTGCGACGGCAATCGCCAAGGAAGATCTCGAACTCCTGGTCGTCGAGGAATTCGACAGCGGCGGTGCACCTGCGGGAATCGCTGCGGCCTTCACCTATGCCACCGACCTGTTCGACTCCCCCACGGTCGCCAGGTTCGCGGAACGGTTCATCCGCATCCTCGAATCGGTTGCCGACGACCCGGACCGGCCGGTCGGTGACATCGAGATCGTCGATGCCGTGGAGCGCGAACCGGACGTCGGCGCCCGAGGACCGGATCCCCGGCCGTGGCCGGAACTGCTGTCCGATGCGGCCCGGATGGGCTGCGATGCCGTGGCCGTGAGCTGCGAGGGACGCGAAATCACCTACCGTCGACTCGAAGAGTGTTCCAGCCGGCTGGCCCGACTTCTGATCGATCGCGGGGCGGGACCGGAAACCTTTGTCGCGTCGGCTCTCCCACGCTCGATCGAATCGGTGGTGGCCCTGTGGTCGGTGGTGAAATCCGGCGCCGCCCCGGTGCCGGTCGACCCGACGTACCCGGCCGACCGCATCAACCACATGCTGACAGATTGCGGAGCGTTACTGGGGGTGACGTCGTCCACGTATCGGGCACACCTCCCCGATACGGTGCCCTGGCTGATTCTCGACGACCCCGCCTTCCATGCCGACCTCTCCGCATATGAGCGGACCGCCCTGACCGATGCGGATCGACTCGCTCCAGTGAAGCTCGCCCATCCCGCGTACCTGATCTACACCTCCGGGTCGACCGGGACACCGAAGGGCGTCGTGCTCACCCACACCGGGCTGGCGAACCTGGCCGAACACGAACGCACGCAACTGACGGTCGCACCCGGCGCACGAGTGTCGCACCTTGCCTCACCCAGCTTCGACGCCTCAATCTTCGAGTTGACCATGGCATTCTGTGCCGGCGCCCACGTCGTGATCGTGCCGCCCTCGACCTACGGCGGCCCAGAACTGACCCGACTCCTCGACGACGCGCGCGTCAGTCACGCCTTCATCACCCCGACCGCGCTCGCGTCCCTCGACCCCAGTCGACTCGAGTCACTACGGGTCCTGACCGTTGCGGGCGAGCCGTGCCCACCGGTACTGGCCACGCGCTGGGCCACCGGCCGGCGCATGTTCAACGCCTACGGCCCCACCGAGACGACGATCATGTCGCACATCAGCGAACAGCTGACGCCGGACGGCCCGGTCTCCATCGGCCGTCCCGCCCGGGGATTCGTTGCCGCGGTACTCGACAGCCGGCTGCATCCCGTCCCAGCGGGAACGCCGGGCGAGCTGTACCTCGCCGGTCCCGGGCTGGCCCGTGGATACCACGCTCGCCCGGCCGACACCGCACGGACCTTCGTCGCCTGCCCGTTCGCCGGCGCGGGCGAACGGATGTATCGCACCGGGGATCTGGTACGGACGCTCCCCGACGGCTCGCTCGAACATCTCGGTCGGACCGACTTCCAGATCAAGGTTCGGGGATACCGGATCGAACCGGGCGAGATCGATTCCGCACTGACAGCGCGGCGGGACGTAGATTTCGCCGTCACTCTCGGCCGGCCCGCCCCGGGCGGAGACACCGTGCTGATCACCTACGTCGTTGCTCGTCCCGGTTCCACCCTCGACACCGAGAATCTCGGCGAGTACCTGTCCCGGCGGCTGCCCGCGCACATGGTGCCGGCGGCCTTCGTCGAGCTCGACCACATCCCGTTGACCCCCACCGGAAAGCTCGATCGTGCCGCCCTTCCCGATCCACAGTTCCAGTCGCGCGCAGCGCGGTTCCGGCCACCGCGGACACCACTGGAGCGGGACGTGGTCGATGCTTTCGCGGAGATCCTCGGCACCGAGCAGGGACGGTCCGGAAGGATAGGTGTCGACGACGACTTCTTCGCCCTCGGCGGTACCTCCTTGACGGCGATCCGGGCGCTGACCACCCTGCAGGAGCGGCTCGGTCGCACCGTCCCATTGCAGGCCCTGTTTCTCGATCCCACCCCGGCCGGGCTCGCCGCGCGGATCGACGCTCGATCCGCACCGGACACGGTGGACGAGGCACTGCGAGTACTGGTGCCGCTCCGCCCGACCGGCACCGCACGACCACTGTTCTGTGTGCACGCCGGAATCGGTCTGGCATGGGCATACACGGCGCTGGTGCGGCACCTCACACCGAGTCGACCCGTCTACGGTCTGCAATTGCCGTCGATCAGTGGTGGACCGGAGCTCGATTCGATCGAGGAGCTGGCCCACCGATACGTCCAGGAAATCAGAACGGTCCAATCGGCGGGTCCCTACCATCTCCTCGGCTGGTCGCTGGGCGGGACCATCGCCTACGCGGTGGCGACGGAGCTGCGCCGCGACGGCGACGATGTTGCCTCCCTCATCCTCCTCGACAGCTACCCAGGGAACCCGGACGACACCCCACCAGCGCAGCTGGGTGTCGATCAGCTACTCGAAGGTCTCGGCGTCGAGGCCGCAACGAACGATGACGGCGAGCTGACCTACGCGCGAGCGGCAGAAGTCCTCGAAGAAGCGTATGGGCCTGCGGCGGCTCTGACACCCGAGCACCTGCACCGAATCAACGAGGGATACGAACGCTCGTCTCGAATGCTCACTCACTTCACTCCCGAGGTTTTCAACGGGGACGTGCTCTTCGTCACCGCCGCGGCAACGACGCCGGAAACGGACACGGCCCTCGATGCCTGGCGACCGTCGATCACCGGAAACATCCGCGAACATCAGGTGAGGTGCGCCCACAATGACATGATGCAACCCGGACCCGCACAGCAGATCGGCGCGATCGTCGAGGCCTATCTGTCCGGCGACGGGTAAAGCCTGTCGAGGGTGGCACAGATGCCGTTGATACTCGGATGCAGATACAACTCCCGCATCGGAAGCACCGGCAACCCCTGACGGCGCATCATGCTGTCGGCTTTGATGGCGCACAACGAGTTGCCGCCGAGCTCGAAGAGGTTGTCGTCGGCGGCGATCGGTACCCCCAGCACCGCTTCCCAGATGTCGGTGAGCGTTCCGGCCAGCCCACCTGCCGGGGATCCGTGGGGTATCGGGGAGCGCGGCGCGGGCCGATCGGGTTCGGGAAGCCGGGCCACGTCGAGCTTGCCGTTGATCGTGAGGGGAAGGGCGTCGACCATTGTGATGGTGCGCGGCAGCATGTATTCCGGGAGGAACTTCTCGGCCCGCTGCCGAATCGCTTTGCCGTGCTCGTCCGAGGAAACCACATACGCGTCGAGACCGAATCCGCCTGGCGCGTCGTCACTTCCATTGGTCACCACCGCCGCATCGACGACGGAGGGATCGTCGAGCAGCACACTGCGCACCTCACCGAGTTCGACCCGGAAGCCGCGGATCTGTACCTGAGTGTCCAGCCGGCCGAGGTGTTCGAGCGTGCCGTCGCGACGGAGTCGACCCCGGTCTCCGGTTCGGTACAGCCTTCGGTTCCCGCACGACGGGACACGGAGAAAACGCTCCGCGGTGAGCTCGGGCCTACGGAGATACCCGAGCGCGACCCCCGCACCGCCGACGTACACTTCCCCGTCCACACCCCCCGGAACCGGTCGTCCTCGTTCGTCGAGCACGAACACGTACCAGCCGGGCAGCGGCCGTCCCACAACCCGGGTGCCGGCCACCGCGTCGCCGCGCGTCACGGTGTGCGCCGTGACGTGCACGGTCGTCTCCGTTGTTCCGTACATGTCGACCAGTCGGCATCTCGACTCCGGATACCGGTCCATCCAGGGCAGAAGCGTCCGCGCATCGAGCGACTCGCCGCCGAAGACGACCAGGCGCAGCGCATCGAGGCGGTCGAGCTCCCGGTCCGCCTCGGCGAGTTGAGCGAAGGCCGAGGGGGTTTGACTCAGGACACTCACCCGCTCGTCGGCGAGCAGTGCATGGAATTCGACCGGCGACCGAGAAATCCAGTAGGGCACGATGAGCAGTCGCGCTCCCGTGAGCAACGCACCCCAGATCTCCCAGACCGAGAAGTCGAAGGCCGACGAATGAAACATCGACCAGGTGTCCTCGGGGTGGAGCCGGAAGTCCGCAGCAGTTGCCGCCAGAAGCGCCAACACAGCGCGGTGCGGAATCATCACACCCTTCGGTCGACCGGTGGAACCGGAGGTGTAGATCACGTACGCCGCCGCGTCCGTGCCGGGCCCGTTCCCGTCCGTATCCGTGGTGTCATCTCGGGTCGATACCAGCTCCCGCGGTGAGACCACCCGGATCTCGCGGCTCCACGCCGGGTCCTCGACGTCGGTGACGACCAGTTGCACGTCGGCGTCGTCCACGGTGTACGCGAGCCGGTCCGCGGGATGCCGCACATCCATCGGGACGTATGCCGCCCCCACGTCGAGCACCGCCAGCATGGCGACGATCAACTCCACGGACCGATCCAGGCACAGACCGACCCGGTCCCCCGGGCGGATCCCACGGATCCGGAGGCCAGCTGCCGCCCAACGTGATTGGTCGTCGAGCTCGGCATAGGTGAGCTGGCGATGACCGTGTACCACTGCAATCGCGTCGGGCTGGTCCTTCGCGCGGACCCGGAACAACGCCTCGATCCGTCCGGGACCGGGTACGGGCGGCGCGACCACGTCGAGACCCGCCCCAGAATTCGTCTGCTCGTCACCCACGGGGAGGTCGCCGACGCGAACGTTCGCACCCGCACCGCGCAGCTGATGACACATGTGCATCACGTGCCGCCCGAACTGCCGTGCGGCCTCGTCATCCACCACATCCTGCTGACGGTGTAGTTGGAGCAGGACTGCTCCGGTGGCGTCGACGACCGGGGCGAGGGTCAGCGGAAGCGGCGCGGACTGGCAGGCCAGCCAGTCCCGGGCGGCCCGGGGGAACGTCGTCGTCCCACCCAGCACACCGACGCCGACCTCGCGAATGCCGCGCGGACCGTAGGCGGCGTCGGTGTCCAGCGGGGCACGAGCGTTTTGATCCAGCGAATCGATCGTGCTGCGGACAACTTCCTGCAGCACAGCGTTTTCGGAGCAGTCGACCGTCGGCACCACGCAGTGGTAGAAACCACCCAGGACGCACGGCGGACGATCTCGATCCTCGCACCAGGCCGCCACCCGCACGCTGTCACGGTGCTCGTACCGGCCCAGGACCAGTGCGGCCGCGACGGTGATCGTGGCAGTGATGTCCCCATCGATCCGCCCCAGCGCATACTCGTAGGACACCGGCCCGGAACGCTGGGCGGCTGCGGCCCAAGGGAATCGATGGCGTCCCATACTCGCCGACGGCAACGGATCGAGGGCGTCGCCGTCATGGTGCTCGCCGAGCGGCCCCGCCGATACGGCGTCCACCCCCAGGTCACCGGTCAGGACCTCACTCATCGTGGCAAGCGACGTCGAATCCAGATCCCGGCGGTCCGCTGCGAGAACCAGGTCGGCCACCCCGTCCGAGTAGAGCAGCAGAACGGCCCTGACCCCGCACCCGTTCGTGCCGACCGGCCGCCGCAACTCACGGTCTCGACGACACCGTGCGGCGGCGTCCGCGGCAGATCCGTCCACCCGTTCGATCCACAAGCGCGGGGCCGCAACCTCATCCCCCCACCACCGCGCCCGCGCGGACTCCAGCAGCTCCGCTGTCGCATCAGGATCGACACCCCTGGCTATTCGCACCGACTGCGCATGGCCGTACGCCGCGCGCGCCAGCCCAGCCCGACCCCAATGGGATTGGTGCATAAGGTAACTCTACCGAAGAACGGTCCACATCATAAGCGCCGGAGCGCCACCTCCGTCCGCCGTCATCGCGCGGTGAACCCGCCGTCCACCGTCACGACGGTGCCGGTGACATGCTGCGAGTCGTCGGAGGCAAGCCATCGCGCGGCGGATGCGACGTCCTCGGGTTCGATGAGAGCGTTGTTCGGCTGCGACTGCACGAATACGGATTCGTGTTCCTCGACCTCCAGACCGAGCGAGCGCGCGATCTCGGCCAGCATTCTGCCCTCGAATGCGGGACTGTCGCGCACCGAACCAGGACACAGGGCGTTCACCCGGACCCCGCTCGGGGCGTAGTCGAGCGCAACGGCCTTCGTCAGTCCGATCAATCCGTGTTTGGCGGCGACATAACCTGCGAAACGGCGGTAGCCGACAATGCCCGCTGTCGACGAGATATTGATGATGCTGCCGCTGCGCTGCCCGACCATGATCTTTCCGGCGACGGCGATCGTGCGCCAGGCCCCGGAGAGATCGATGTCGAGCATCAACTGCCACTCGTCCTCGTCGATCTCATGGGCCAGGGACCCCGAGGGCGCCGCGATTCCGGCATTGTTGACGAGGATGTCGATGTGGCCGAACCGTTCGTGCGCGGCGTCCACCGCGTCTCTGACCTCACCCAGCACGCGCACGTCGACCGCACTCGTCAGCACCGAGACCCCCTGGGCGCGGCACAACTCCGCGGTGTACTCGAGCTGGCTCGGCGTGCCGAGTGGATACGGAACACCCGGCAAATTCCGCGCGACGTCCACCAGCATCAGGTCCGCACCGCCGGCGGCCAACGTCACCGCGCACGCCCGGCCGATGCCCCTGGCCGCTCCGGTCACGACGGACGCCTTGCCGTCCAGGTCCGGACTCATCGGGAACCCGATTCCGCGAGCTGGGCAGCGACGAGGCGCAGTAGAGCGTGCGGGTGATCGGTGAGGTACATGTGGCCGCCGTCGAGTTCCAGCACCGAGGCGTCGGCCGTGGTAGCCGCCTGCCACTCGGCTGCCTGCACCGAGCTGACCAAGTGATCGTCACGACCGCGCAGGGCGGTGATCGGAATGTCCAGACGCGGGTGCGGCGGGGGCCGATAGCTCTCGTGCATGTCGACGTCGGCGCGCAGGACCGGCAACAACAAATCACGCAATTCAGGGTTCTCCAAAGCAGGGTGCGAGTATCCGGCCAGTTCGTGGACCCGGGCCAGGAACTCGGCATCATCGAGCAGTGCTGCGCGAATCTCGCGAACATGGCGCGGTCCCGGTGACCCGCTGACGAACAGTCGTGTCACCGGCACATCGCCCTCCGCAACCAGCCGATGCGTCAGCTCGTAGGCGAGAACGGCTCCCAGGCTGTGCCCGAACACCGCGATCCTCTCGGCGTCCCGGCACTCGCAGAGCGCTCGGGACAACAGATCTTCGACGGCCGCTGCGACATCGGTCAACAGCGGCTCGACGAACCGCTCCTCCCGCCCTGGCAGCTGCAGAGGCACGACGGACACGCCTTTCGGGGCCAACCCGCGCCAGCCCCGAAAGAACGAGGCTCCCGAACCCGCGTAGGGCAAGCACAGGAGCGTGGTGTCCTCCATTGCTCGACTCCGTTCCAACGAAACAGAGATGTCCGGTTCTGTCGACCCTAAGCCGCCCGCCGCCCCGGCAGTGGCAGATTCTCGGATTGCCGTCTGTCTGCGGGTGTGGCCGTAGAGGAAGGTCGTGCGCGCACTCCACACCGTTCGCGCACCGCCTCGTCCACCGCCGGTTACCGCACCCATTGCACCGCGGCGTCGCGGGCCGCCTGCACCTGCGACCCGGTCTGCCGCCTCGCCATCCGGCGCAGAATCTTCGGTGTCACCGCGGCACCCAGCACCGCCCACACACCGAGCACGACCACCGTCTGCCCGGTTCGCCAGGTCCCGGTGATCTCGAGCGCCGCGGCCGTATCCGGTAGGAACGCCGAGCGCATCCCCAGTCCGAGCCAGTACATCGGAAAAATCTGCGCGAGCACCTGCACCCAGCCCCACAACTGCTGGATCGGATAGAAGATCCCCGAGATGCCCGCCAGCAGCATCACCGGCAACATTCCCCACGTGTTCACCTTCTGCATGGTGGGAACGAGCGCTCCGATGCACATGCCGATCGGCATCACCGCCAGCAAACCCAGCACCAGCACCCAGGAGACGGTGAACCAGCCGGCGGGCTCAGCCATGAGCGAGTCGAAGAGCAGAAAGCTCGGTACCAGGATCACCACAATCTGTGGCAGCAGCTTCAACGACTGCAACAGCAGATGCGAGGTGAAGTAGCCGACCGTGCCGTTGGGAACCGCCTTGGCCCGCAGCAGCGTGCCGTCCTCCTTCTCCATCGCCAGGCTGAACGCCGGACCGACCACCACTCCGACGGCGATGAGCGCTCCGAGGATGCTCGGTAACGCCACCGACGGCACCGTCAGACCGGTGCCCTCGACCGGGGTGTCCCGGCGCAAGTACAGGTAACCCACCACCAGCACCGCCAGAAACAGGTAGAACTCTTGGTCCTGGGTGCTGCGGATACTCTGCACGAACTCGGTCCAGCCCCGGCGTAGACCCAACCGCACTGCGCACACCCGCGGCGTCATCCGGCGACCTCCCTCGTGAACAGCCGTACCGCGGCCTCCGCGTGACCGGCCTCGTGCTGCCGGACCAGAGCCAGGTAGGCGTCCTCGAGGCTGGCCCGGCGCACTTCCAGATCCCGGATGTCGTCGTGCCGGGCCAGCAACTCACGCACATAGGCGGTCGCATCGGCGGCCGAGACCGCGAATCGCTCACCATTGCGTGACCACGAAATCTCGGCGTCACCGGACACCCTCCGGGCCAGGGTGTCGGCGCTGTCGTCGGCCACGATTCTGCCACCGGCCAGGATCAGCACCCGGTCGGCGAGCTTCTCGGCCTCGTCGAGGTCATGTGTGGTGAGCACGATCGTGGTGTGCTCCCAATCGGCGAGACGACGCACGAGTTGGTGGAACTCGCGCCGCGCCTGCGGGTCGAATCCCGCGGTCGGCTCATCGAGGAACAACACCTCGGGGCGACCGACGATGCCGATCGCGACGTCGAGGCGGCGCCGCTGACCGCCGGAGAGGGTCGCGATCTTGCGGTCGGCAAGCGCGGTCAGCCCCACCGCCTCCAACAGCAACTCCGCCTCGTGCGGCCGGACCCGGTCGGGGGTGGAATACGGCGCATAGTATCCGCCGAGCTGGGTGAGCAGCCCCCGCGGCGTCCACCGGGGGTGATCGCGCCAGGACTGCAGCACCACTCCGGTACGGGCCCGCCACTGTTCATCGGCCCAAGCGGGGTCCATTCCGAGTACCGTGACCTGCCCGGAGGACCGAATCCGGAACCCCTCGAGGATTTCGATCGTGGTGGTCTTCCCAGCGCCATTGGGCCCGAGCAAACAGAGCACCTCACCCGGATACACATCGAAATCGACGCCCGTCAGAACATCGTTGTCGCCGTACCGCATCCGGAGATCACGCACGGCGATCACCGGCACTCCCTCACACATACCCCAATGTAGGACGGCTTCGGCATTCGTAGCAATGCCGCTGCCTACGCCCACCCACGCCACCGATCCACGCGTGGCTGGAGTCTGACGTGCGGTCGTGGTGATCATCGATCCGGGCTGCTCGCCGTGAGCGCTATCCGGTGACCTCGCCGCCGGACCAGGTCGTTGCCGAACTACTGCACGACGGCGAACGCACGGCGAAGACCGCTTGGCGTCGTTGGAAGGAGTCGATCCGGGAAAATCACACAGACCGTGCCGCCTGCTCGAGGGCGCCCTTGTTTCGTTCCGTCAGCCGGCCGATCTCATCGTCGGTCAGCAATCCGCGGTAGTAGGCGCGTTCGATCTCGTCCCCGCTGCCCGGCTCGAAATACCCTCGACGAGATCCGTGTGGCGACCGAGTCCGGGCCGACTCGGATCGGCTCGAGCTACGTGGCACGCTTCCTCGACCACACCGGACATTCCTTGTGATCAGTTCTCACTCGAGTACCGAAACATCTTTGGACTGGAGCGGCCCGCTCATCTCGGACAGATGGTATCGAACACGACGTATGCAGCGACTGAGAAGATGAGATACGCGAACCAGCGCTGGAGTCGGTCGGTCTGCATACGGGCGCCGAAGTGGCTGGCGATCAGCGATCCGATGACCGCGGTTCCAGCGAAGGCGGCGGTGATCGCCCAGTCGATACTCGCGCCGCCCAGGTGCGAGATGAGTCCGGCGGCCGAGTTCGCCACGATAATTATCAATGAGGTGGCAACGGCGACCTGCATTTCGACGCCGAGCATCAACACCAGGGCCGGGATGATGAGGAATCCGCCGCCGACACCGAACAACCCGGTCAGGATTCCGACCGCGAATCCGGCCGGAATCGAGCGGGAAGCACAGCGGCGCCAGTTGATTCCGGAATCTCCGGTGGTGCACGAAGCCCCTGTGCCCCCGTGGGCGAGCAGCATTCGCAAACCGGCAACAATCATCACCGTTGCGAAGCCGATCATCACCATCGATTGCGGGAGTAGCTGCCCGACAGTACTGCCGACGAATGTCGCGGGAATGCCCGCTGCAGCGAAGATACCAGCGAGGCGCCACTGGACCTGGTGCGCGCGAAGTTTGGGTAGGGCTCCCACGGCGGAAGCGATGCCGATGACGAGAAGAGAGATCGGAATCGCCTGCGTGATATCGAGTCCGAGGACATAGACGAGGGCTGGGACGGCCAGAATGGATCCGCCGCCGCCGAGTAGCCCGAGTAGGACGCCGATGACCGCGCCGAGAATGAGCGCTGCGGTGAGGGTCATGGTCCACTTTCCGTCTTCGCACGTGAAACGCCGGAGGTCAGTCCGACTGTGGGTTGGGTGTCGGTTGCGGGCCGGCGATCAATATTCGCCTCGTCGGCGCGATAGCGGAGTTCGCGCGATCAACGTCCGAAGAGCGCGCGGATGAATCCCGACTTCGGCTGAGGGGTGGGCCGGGCGGCGCAAGTGCACCGGTCGGCTGCCGGCACGGACCGCAGGACGCTGTCAGCGTGCCGGCCGCACCCTGCCCACGTCGTCTTTTCACAGCTCGAGCAGTTGATGGTGTAACACATGGCATGTCTCCGTTAGATCGATGTCGTGCCCCGACAAGGGGCCTATGACGTTGGTGGTCGGACGGTGGCTGGAAGGAAACTTCTCTGGCTGGCCGGGGTTTCGGTCTACATGGACCCGGCGGGGTCAGGCGGCGGTGCGTGCCGCCCATGCGTTGTAGCCGCCAACAAGGTCGCAGACCTGTTCGAAGCCGTGTGCGCGTAGGAGGGAGGCCGCTACGCTCGACCTCCAGCCGCCGGCGCAGTGCACGACGATCGGCCGATCGGCGGGGAGTTCGTCGAGCCTGAGTCGTAGCTGTGCCAGGGGGATCGACGCGGCGCTCGGAATAGCCCCGAGCTCACGTTCTCCCGGATTGCGAATGTCGACGAGGGCCACCGCGTTCGCGGCGAGTAACTCGTCCAGTGCGTGAGCGGTGGTTTTGGGGGCCGCTTGCGTCAGATCCGCCACTTCCGCTGGGAAGGGCTCGCCGGCGTCCACGGTCAGATAGCCGACAACGCGGTCCGAGCCGATGCGAGCCAGTCGCATGGCCGCGTCCTGTTCCTGTCCCGGGTAGGTGATCAGCACGATCTCTTCTCCGATCTCTGCCACCATGCCCGCGGTCTCGGCGAATCGGCCGTCGAACCCAACGTTCACCGTGCCCCGCAGGTGACTGGCGCCGAAGTCGTCGGGGGTGCGGGCGTCGATTACACGGGTGCCAGAGGCAAGTGCAATGCGGACTTGGGCTGCAGTCATCGCAGGGACGCGGCGGTGCTGAGCGAGCAGAGGGCGGTCGCTCATATTCAGCGCAGCGTTGGCGGCAAAGTATGCGGGCACCGCTGGCTGCCCGTCGGTGACGAGGGCGACGAACGCCTCCTCGCTCATCGGCTGGACCGAGGGGTTGGTGCGGCGTTGCTCGCCGATCGTCGAGGTCAATTCGCGCGACAGGTTCTTGCCGCAGGCGGATCCCGCGCCGTGGGCGGGCATCACCGTAGTCGAGTCGGGCAGAGCAAGCAGGGTGTGATGGATGGTGCGATACATGGCCCGGGCGAGGTCGGTCGCGGATCCGCCTGCGAGGTTGGCCAGGTCTGGGCGACCGACATCACCGATGAACAGCGCATCCCCGGTCAGCACCGCGACAGGATTTGTATATGGGCGCTCTCGTACCAGCAGGCTGATCGACTCCCAGGTGTGGCCTGGAGTAGCCAGCACCTCGATGTCGACGTCGCCCAGGGACAGGCGTTCCCCGTGCCGGAATCGGCGAATCGGGTAGTCGGTCTCGGCTGCGTCCCCGAATCCGATCCATGCACCGGTGGACTCGCGCAGTTCGAGGTGGCCAGAAACGAAATCCGCGTGGAAGTGTGTGTTGATCACGCCCTCGATGGTCAGCCCGTGGCGACGTGCGTCGACGAGGTAATCGGTGATGTCGCGGCGTGGGTCGATCACGACAGCTCGGCCTGTGCTCTGGTCGCCGACCAGGTACGACGCGTGGGATAAGCATTCGATGTAGTACTGCTCGAGAATCATCCGGTTGCCTTCCGACGGGCGGTTCGTGTGGGCTCTGTAACCATCGTGCCTATACCCCCGGGGGTATACAACCAACAGTGCTGGTTGTCACAGTGCGGGTGCCCATTTTGGGGAGATGAGGTGCACCACGCCTCGCCGCGGACACCGCTTCCCGGATAGTGAGGCGCGATATCCCCCCGCGAGGTTCGGGTAGTGCCGAACGCGAGGCCGCGAGTCCGACCTGGGCCCGGCCAGCGTGACCGGCGCCTGTTGCCCTCTTCGCCGATTTCGCGAAGAGCATACTCAGCCAAGGTATTTAGCGATACCGGGCCGTACCGCCCTAGCGCGACTTTCCCAGGGTCCACACCACCGAGCTGAGCATCTGCCTGAGGGAAAGACCTGCGAGGATCGATGGATCATGATCGACACCGAAGTGATCAACGAATGGCCGACACACGATCGGGTGCGGTCCCACTGCGATCCAGGCCGTCGCGCAGTCGACTGCACTTCCAGGTGAGGACGAGAGGGAACTGACCAATCCGGCAGCAGTCTGGCGACTGCACTACCGGAATCGCTACTCGATCATTACGCGGAAGAACGCAAACCCCACATGCGTGAGATGACAAGTCACGCTGTGTTCTTCAGCCTCGCGCCCCCGGGCGGGCCTGGCTACCGGTCCCCGGCGACCGTCGCCGGTCACTCGATAGCTGGACAGACAGGCCGGACACGCTCATAACACCCGCACTGTCGACCACCCTGCACACTGCACCAGTCATCGCCCTTGGCGCGGAGCCCGGTGCGCCATCGCCTCGTAGGGGTGGACACGGTGAGCTGAGGCACGCCGAGACGGTCCAACAGCGGGACCACCGTCTCCCCCAGCTGGAGGAGGGTGTCGGTCACGGTCGCCCGTTTCTGTGAGCAGTCGGGTGCGCGAGGCTCAGGCCAGGGCGAGGAAGAGCTTCTCGAGTTCAGCCTCGGTCATCGGCTCCTTGCCCTCGGCGGTCTCGCCCGTGAGGCATTCCCTCAGGCCGGAAGCGACGATCTTGAACCCGGCCCGATCCAGGGCCCGGGAGACCGCGGCGAGCTGGGTGACGACGTCCTTGCAGTCGCGGCCCTGCTCGATCATCGAGATCACCCCGGCGAGCTGACCGTGGGCACGGCGCAGCCGGTTGAGCACCAAGGCAATGTTGTCGTCGTCGACGCCGACCATGGCGAGTTCCTTTCCTCGACTTGCCGCCCACTGTACCCCCGGGGGTATTGATCGGCCTTTTATACCCCCGGGTATCTTCCAGTCCCGAGGACAATACCCCCACGGGTATCTTTTGCACACTCGCGCAGCCGGAACCTGCCGGCGTCAGCCCACGTGTACACACGGCGCGAAGGAAGTGCGCGCCGTCGACTTGTCCGTTATCCGAATGCGACACAAAAGGACATACAGGATGGGGCGATCGCACGTAGCGAATGACCACCCCGGAAACCCTCATCTAGATCCGGAACCTGCAACGTTGTTGGAACAGTCTAATTCGCTCATCGGTGCTTACAAGATGCCATGCCATGAGCGTATGAACTGGGCCTGTGCCGGCCCGTGACGATTTCCTCGAAATCGATCCGGTGAGCTAGTCGGCGGTGGCCATCCCGAGCTGTCCGTCGATCGCGTGCGGGCGGTGCAGGGCCAGAACGATGTCCGAGCCCTCCTCGATCGATCTGCCGCAGGAGCGGTGGATCGACGCGACACCCGCCCGGACGGCACGGTGCTCGACTTACTGGACACCTGGTACGAGGTCAACGGTGTCCGCACGCTCGAACGCACTGTCGTCGCGTAGCTTCCCGACGTCACCCGGATGGTGACCACGGCCAATGATGCCGACAACACCGACCCGAGGGCGGGCGGCCGGCACAGCGGGCGCATCCCGTTGACCCTCGACGAGTTGACCGCGATCGCCACCACCCGGTCCCTGGCGGTGACGGCACCCGTCATCCCGGCCGTCCCGCTGATGCGATCCTGTGGGGCCTTCACCGATGGGAACGGCCCGGAGCTGACCCAGGAGAAGATGGCCCGGCTCGACCGGGCACGCCTGGAGATCGTCGTCGCCAGCGGTCAACCCGAGGTGTCACCGCAGAATGCATACTCGAACGAGATCGACCCGAATCGCATCACCACGGTGTCAGCAGACGGGTCCACTGTCACCCGTGGGTTCTATCCCGAGCACGGCAGCGCCTACTTCTCGATCGTCCTCCCGTCCACCCAACAGATCATCATCAGCACCCCCATCGGGGGTTCCACCGTCCCGGTGACATTGGCGCAGATCGAATACCTGGCCTCCGCACCCGAGCTCGACCTGTCGATGCTGTCGGGATCGTCGCCGCGGGCGAGACCGGTGCGGATCGCGGCGGCGATAGCCCGGGTACGTCCCGCGGGACCGCGGACGTCGGCGAACGGGCTGGCGAGATTGCGGCGGCGCAAGTGGTATTCGGTGCGGTTGACGACGTTGGTCGGCAACCGCATGTGCGCGGGGTTGACGCAACACGAGCCGATACGCGAACAGATCCGCCGGCACAGTGCCACGGTCGCGTGGTTGTGTCACAGGTACCATCGGTCCACGAGACAGGGAGGTCAGCTGTGAGCGCAACGAAGAAGCAGAAGGTACTCACCCAGCTAGAACTGATGATCAACTCGACCAATCCGGACTTCGCACCGCCGGCAGAGAGCGGTGATCCAAAGGAGCGTCACGAACGCTTCCAAGAATTCCACCGGCAGGTGACAGAAGCGGCCGACGACGACCCGATAATCGACACAGTCGCTCGCGAGATCGGACTGCCCGAATAGTGCATGTATCACATGCTTTACGGGACAGGGAAGGTGCCGAGCCCCGGGTTGACCAGTATCTGGTACCCATCGACAGGGGGATATGCGCCGACGTCGGCGACCGCGGCGATCGTGCCGCTGCCGGTGACGACCGTCGTAGGGGCGTATCGGCACCGATTCTCCGGTGCGGTGGGCCGACTGTGCTCGGGCTCCGCGAGTCGGAGGGCGGTGGTGCCGGCGACGCCGGTGGTCAGGTTCCGCCAGTTCACCGACACGGCGACGCAGTATCTCGAGTTCGTCGCTGAACGCTCCGCCGCAAAGGTCACTACGCCGGATGCACCCGTCGTTGCTGACGGCGTCACGGTCGACAGCGGCGGCGGGTAGTCACAGGCCAACGTGGTCAGCAGCAGACATCCTGCGACGAACCGGACCGGGACCTGGAACGCCGTGGTCGTCGCTACCGGGACCGACGGTGCGTTCGCGGTCGCAGTGGCGGACGAGCAGAGCGGGATCGCGAGGACCGCCACGGATGCCGCGGCCCAGGCTACGAAGGGACGACGAATTGCTGCACGACGCACGGCGTTAGCCTCTCGTGATGGATCAATCCCGACCCTGCTGCAGTGTCATGCTACTCGCGGTTGCGTCCAGCAGAATGGTGTACGAACCGGATCCGACCTGACCGGCGTGTCGTAGCCCAAGAAAGCGGCCAGCGCGTGACTCTGCGAGAGACCGACCAAAGTCACCCGGGTGTTGGCCCCGAGCTGCTGTGCAACCTGCTGTCCACGTTCATCGATGCGTTGATGCGTGGATGCGTGCCGAGGCCGACAGACTGTGTGGTGCCGGCTTCGGCGAACGCTCCGATGCCCGTACCAACTCCCGAAACGGGTACCGGCACCGCGACTTCGCTCCCCCAAGCACTTCCTGCCGGGCGGTGCCCCCACCCGGGCCGGCACTCTCAACGTCGCGATCCCCAAGCTGCGCGCGGGTTCGTACTTCCCGGACTGGTTGCACTCGGTCTACGACCAACCGCACTCCGTTTCTGTTCACGCCCAATATGATCGGGTGATCGACGCTCTGTCTGAGAAGCGGCCGAAGGTCGCCGACCACCTCCACGCCGCACGGTCGGACCTGTTGTCGTTCACCGCGTTCCCGAAGCAGATCTGGAGGCAGATCCGGAGCAACAATCCCGCGGCGACAACACCACCACTACCGAACCGAATCGGCTCAGAAGGTGACACCCGCGGCATCGACCGCATAACCGACCCCGAGGAGGTGCGTGACGACCTCGTACACTCTCCAGGACTTGGCCCTCCCATATATCGCGAACCACTGGCGACCACACCGTCGACATATTCAGCAGCGCGCATTCCCGACGTCACCGCGGGACGATCGCATCCATACCGAAAGATACTGCACAGCATCAGGCTCCGCACTACCTGCGCTTCTGGCAGGCTATTGCCCCACCTGTCCCCTGCATGCCGATTACCGTCTGTCGGTATGGGTACCACCTTCCACGGGCCGAGTCCGTGGCCACACATCACCCGAGCGATCCGCACCCGCGGCGCCCGGTACGCGGCGATCGGCTACCTCGGCCAGGACGCACCCGACCTGCTGCCGCTGCGAGCCGGGGACGTTCTCGTCGTCAACGCGTCCAGGGCCGCGATAAAGGCGCACGCCACCTCCCCCGCAGCCCTCGCGCACTACCTGAACAAGGGCGTCCGGGTACTTTCCTGCCTCCACCCTGCACGCCAAAGTCATCGCCACCACCACGCGGGCGGTGATCGGGTCGGCGAACGCCTCCGAGAACTCGACCCTCTCCGACGACGGTGTGGTCATCACCGACGACCCCGAGATCATCGCCTCGGTACGGAAGTTCATCGACGCTCTCACCGAGATCACCGAAGTCGATCAAGTGTTCCTCGACGACGCCATCCGGGAGTGGGAGATCGGCCGGGCCGTCCCGCTTCCCGGTGTCACCGGCCGGATCCGCGCCGAAGCGGACTTCCTGCCCGCCCAGGTCACCCGGATGTACGTCAAACATGCCGTCGACTACGAACCCACCCCCACCGAGAAACGGGTGCTCGACAAGCAACGGGGCCGCCACGCCACCGGTGGGCCGGCAGTGAGATACCAACTCGACTCCCTCCGCCTCGACAAACCCGGCACCATCCGCCGCGGCGATGTGATCGTCCTCGTCTCCGCCGACGACCAGTGGGTCTACCCACCGGTGGTGGTGACCTCCGATGCCATGCGGGTCCCGCGGTCCGGCGGCGCGGTGCTGTATTTCCTGCGCACCCGCACCGACCTGCCGGCCTTGCCCCTCGCCGGCGCAGCGAAGGCGCTCACCGATCTTGGACATCCGGGATCCCGGCTACACACCGATCACTACGTCCGTTCCCCGAGCCTGCGAGCCGCGTTGCTCGGACTGTGGGAGCTGTGACCGGGACCGGCGGGGTGGGCTTTCCCAGGGTCGCGGTACCGAGGCAGTCGGCAACCTCGTGCTGCCCGTGAAGGGTGTTGACCGTCTGGGACGGTTTGTTGGGCGTGCCCCCAGATCTCTGCGGCGGCGCTGTTCAGAACGCACCCGCGCATAGTGGTCGGGTTCGACTCGTGCCCCGCTGCTGTGCTCTGGGTCGTCAGATCCAGTCGATGTGGACGGAGTCGATGTGGTCGAAATGGAATCCGAACTGATCGCTGTATTTGTCGAAGCCCTTGTTCTCGGGGTAGTCGAGGGTGGCATGGCGTTCGAGGAGTGCCACGACGCGGGCGTGGTCGTCGTTGGCCAGTGCGGCGGCGAGTTCACGGGATTCGTCGCTGCTGAACGGGGTGTCCGAGTTGGCGAAATCCAGGGTGCGGACGCGGTAGTCGTATCCCTCGTCGGCGCCGTTGCGGACCATGACTCCGCCCCTGACCCGGATGACGGCCTTCTTCGGGGTTCCGTCCGGGCGGAGTACACCGGCGCGTTTCATGATGTCCTCGGCCTTGACGTTCCTGAGTTTCTTGCCGGCATCGGCGCGCAGTTCGTTCGTTTCCCCGGACCGATACCGGGAGACGGCGGATCGGGATCGACCGATCTTGGCGGCCACGGCGTCGATGCCGCCGAGGCGTTCGATCGCTGCGCGGCGTTGTGCACGCTCGAGGACGTCGGCGTGCGGGATGCGGCCAAGTTGGGCCCACCGGCGCAGTGTGCGGTCCGACGGCGGGGTGCGGCCGGCGTCGATCGCCGCCTGGCGCAGTCCCTCGTTGCCGAGCTCTTTGCGTAGCTGCGTGACCGAGACCTTGCTGGTCAGCCCTGCCAGTCCCCCGCTCTTGACCTGCTTCGACTTTTCGACGCCGGTTGTTGCGGCGCCCGCGACCGAGACCTTGAGGCCGTCGAGACCGACCGTTTCCTGGGGCGGCTTCGTGGTCCGCGGCTTCGGAAGATGCAGCGCCATTACTCGTCCTCGTCCTCGGCAAAAGCCGCTTTGATCGCCAGATTCACGTCGTGAACGTCCTCGGCGGAAGCGAAGGCGGACAGGAGTGTGTCCGTGACGATGGTGTCCTTCTCCACCGACATTTTCCCGAGCGCCTCACTCGGGTCGGCGATGTCCTCGCTATCGGCGAGGAGATACACCCAGGAGTCGGTGACGGTGCGGATCGGCCAGCGGCCGTGCTCGCGGGCGATTCGCATCGCGACGCGGCGGCCGCGCCACCGGCAGTGCGCGATGATCGACGCCCGCCACAGCGGCTGGTGATGGTGCTGCATCCGTGTGGCAGTCCACATGTCGGGGTTGACCATCCGCCCGATGTAGCCCTTGTAGCAGGATCCGACGAACCGTTTCGTCGGCGCGTCGTCGATGTCCACGGCGGTGCGTCGGGCCTCGCGCAGGATCTTCGCCCATTTGTCCAGCACGCGACCCTGCTGCGGATACACCCAGGCCTCGGTGATGTCGAGATCGTCGAGATCGGCGCCGATCCCACCATCGGCCACCGGCGAGCACAATCCGTCGAGGCTGACCGTGGTGACCCAGGTCTGCACGGGCTGGTCTTCAAGCATGTGCGGGTGCGGCAACGGCAGTTTGCCGGGCAGCGACAGCGTCTGCCCGGGTGGCAGCGTGACCCGCCACAGCCCGAACGGGGCACCCTTGTCCCCCACCGCCGCAGCGGCGGCCGCCTCACCGGTCAGATGCTCGGGCTGCCCGTACCCGAATTCGAGCATGCCCGCTGATGCGAGGTAGGCGGCGCGTTGGTCGATGGACACCACCCGGCTCGTTCCTTCGAGGTCCTCGGCGTCGGGGACCCTGGTCCAGCCGACCGCGGGTTCGAGGTCGCCGCGTGGGGCGCCGTCGAGGGGCGGTACCGGGCCTGCGGTCGCCACGACGAGGCCCTTCCCCGAGCGGGTGCGTTCCCGCTTGATCTTGTCGACGATCGCGGCGCCGGTGCGTGCGGGTGTCGGTCCGGGGAGCACCCCGAGATTCTTCGCGGACCATGCCAGCCTGCGTCCCAGCTCGCGTGCTGCCGGGAGGTCGTCGTCCGGGAGATACGTTCCGGCGGTGGGTGAGCCGAGAATGCCCATCTCGCCGACCCGGTTGTTCCAGCCGAAATCCTTGTTCCAGTATGTCCACACGTATGGCTCGATCACCACATCGACCATCGAGGTGAACTTGCCGACGGACCGGGACAGGTGCACCACGTGCCCCGGGTCGCCCCGCAACTCCCATCCCGCATTCAGCATCGGCGTCAGGGTGGCCTGCAGGACCGCGGTCAGATCGGAAGCGGCACGGGTGCGCAGCGCCTCCATGTCCTCGAAGTCGTCTTCCGAGCCCGGGTCGATCACCCACCCCAACGCCTCGCACGCACCGTGATTGACGATCCACACCTGCGGAGGGGCACCCAGCGGGGTCAGGGCGGCCCAACGAATCAGCTTGTCGAGCTTGTCGACCGAATCGACCGGACCGGTCAGCTCACGGCCCGACGGTGTGTACGTTCCCTCAACGGTCACGATCAAGGCGTGGCCATCAGCTTCGTCTCCCGCGGGGAGCGTCTCCCACGCCGGTGGGGTGGCGGCTACGGCACCGTGCGTTTCCGGGGGTGGGGGGGTCGAGATATCTTCGGCAACGTCGGGTTGTTCGTCCGATTCGGGTTCGGGGGGAACGTCAGCAGGGTCGACGTTTGTTGTGGTGTCATCGAATTCGAACAGTGCGTATTGGTCGTCTGCCATTGCTCGCCCTCCCCCGTTCATCTATTCAGCGATCTCGCCGTTGGAGTCCACGTCGGGCACGCCGTTGCGTGCGAAGAACTCCTGCAGCGCAACGTCGACGACATTGGTCACCGAATATCCGTACTCCTGAGTGAACCACCCCAGCCGCCGCGATGTACTCACGAGCACGCGGGTATTGAGGGGCTCCTTGTCCGGTCCCTTCTTCGGCTCCAGTGTCGAGGTAATTCGTGGCGTCGCGGTGTGTGTACCGGAAGTCGGGTGTTCGGTGCGCACAGGCGGCGGGGTGGGTGTTTCGGACCTCTCGGTGCGGGTATTTCGACTTCCCGGTCCGCGAGAATCGGGCATCACACGTTGTCCTCTCTCCATCCCGGTCGTCGGCGTTGCCTCACAGCCCGCGACCTCGAAGCGGCTTGAATGTAAACAACCGTCCTACAAGCGAACTTACGTGCTAGCTTCCTTGCGCGCAAGAATGCATGAATAGTTGCGCGCAAGGTGTCTCCGATCCGTCCCACTGGGAGAGCCCTCGATCAATGCGGCGAGAGGCACCTCTGCACGCAAACACCGCGGTGACCAGACCGTTTACGGCTTCACTGACAACGTCTCACCGGCAACCTTTGGTGTAATGGGTCTCGATGCCCAAGGGGCGTGCACTTGGAATCTCGTTCATCTCGCTGGAATCCCGCTGCCCATTCCAGATATGGCGTATCCGAATTCGATTGCAAACGGCGCTATTCCTGCCGATGGCAACTGGGAAAGCAGGACATGCCGTTCAACGTGTTCAAGCGAACAATGCCGAGTTGAGAAGAGAACCGACAAGGGACACTGCCGCAACGGTTTTCGCGAGGGTCTTCGTTGTACTACGTCCGGTTGCCGAGTGGTCCGGGTTGCGGACCTCGCACGTGAACACCGGTGCGTGCGCGGCGCCCTCGACCATCACCGACCGCGTCGTCGGTCAGTCCGGTCAACACCCCCGTTTGAGGTCGCGAGGCCGGCGCTGAGGTGCCTCGTCCCTCGGTACGCGGGCGCTCACGCCCGGTGAGGTCTTCGTGGGTGCCCCGTTGCAGTGCCGATCTTCTGTTTCTCGCCCCGCGACTGCCCGCCCAGCAGTCGGATCGGCAGGCCGATCCCAGCGGTGTGTGCGGCCGCCGCCGCGAGTGGAATGGCCGCTTAGTCGGCCGGGGTGCAGTCCCCGTGAACCGAGTCAGACAGCCGAATCACGCCGCCGCCGGTCGTCCCTTCGGCACCAGTAACGCCACAAACGCGACGACCAGGCCACCGCCGGCGAGGTACAGCCCCCAGCGATCGGTGAGCACGGAGTCGTAGTTGTCCCGGAGGTAGTCACCAACACGGTCATTGAGCCGCCATCCGAACACCGCGAGCGTGCCGATCCCCACCATCACGCCCAACCACTCGGCCGCACGGGAACCCACCAACGCTGCGACCAGCAGCAAGCCCGCAGCGCCCAGCAATAGTGCCGTCATCGACTTGTAGAAGGTCACGGCCTGATTCTCGATCTGCTCAACGTCGGTGATTCCGGTGGGGAAGCCGTCCCGGAGATCGATCACCGCGACGTCGCCCGGCGTAATGCCGCCGGCGACGGGAAGGAAGGCACCGATCGCGACCGCAATGGCGCACGCGAACAGGACCAGATGGATGAAGCTGCGCATCGGCATTCTCCTCGGTATCGGGCGGATGATACGGCGTCGGTTTCGGCTACTCGTCCGGCACCGGGGCGGGGAGGCGGCCCGAAGCTGATCGATCGACAACGACACCGTAGTGCTGCGGACCGCACCGAGCCGGGACCGTACCGCAGCAAGCGGCTCCGCCATCGCCGCTCGCCGGGCGAACCGGGGCCGCAGCGCATATGCTTCCGGTCCCCCGCCGGCACACACAGCAACACAGAGCGGAGCGCACGATGACCATCACGATCTACGCCAAACCGGCCTGCGTGCAATGCACCGCCACTTACCGCGCCCTGGACAAGGAGGGCCTCGCGTACACGGTCGTCGACATCACCCGCGACCTCGACGCCCACGATTACGTGCGGGGTCTCGGCTACCTGCAGGCCCCTGTCGTCGTGGCCGGTGACGATCATTGGGCGGGTTTCCGCCCCGACCGCATCAAGGCCCTCACCGCGGCCTGACCGCGACTCCGGGTGCCTCAGCGGCCGGAAGACGGCTCGACCTGAGGCGCCCGGAGTCGCGGGCGCACATGCTCGAAGATCAGGATGGTCTCGGTCGAGGCGACCGCAGGATGCGCACTGAGGTGGTCGAGGACGAAACGCCTCAGTTCCTCACTGCTCCCGGTCGCGACGTGGATCAGGTAGTCGTCGGCGCCGGCGATGAAGTACACGTTCAGCACGTCGTCGAGGGTGGCGAGTTGCTCGGCGAGCTGCCCGAGGTGCTGTCGTGCATTGGCCTGCACGCGAACTGCGATCATCGCCTGCAGGTCCCTGCCCAGGGTGGCGGGGTCGATGTCCGCATGGAAGCCGCGAATCACCCCGCGGTCGATCAGGGAGCGCACCCGACCCAGGCAGGTCGACGGGGCGATGCCCGCGAGCGCGGCGAGGGCGTTGTTGGGGGTACGGGCGTCCCGCGAAAGCTGATCGAGGAGGATCCGGTCGATGCCGTCGATCGGCGCCCCCGCCCGAACATCATTCGATCGCGGGCCTTCGGCATACGGCGTGCCCGGAACATTCTTCTTCATCGGCTCAGTCTAGAGAATTTCATTCTTTCACCTTGGTTTCGGCGCGTCGATTGTTCACCATTGATGCCTGTCAGCCGAATTTCCGGCAGACATTTACGAACCACAGCACCCGCCCTACTCCCTGGTCAACGGCTGCAAAATGCCCCGACACCGAGATCGTCGCCTCCCAGCGTGATCGGAAAGGCTCACGATGAGCAACCCCCAGACCCCGCCCGCACGCCACCGCGTCGTGGTGATCGGATCCGGCTTCGGTGGGTTGTTCGCGACCAAGGCCCTCCGCCGCGCGGATGTGGACGTCACGGTGATCGACCGCACTACCCACCACCTGTTCCAGCCTCTCCTCTATCAGGTGGCCACCGGCATCCTCTCCGAGGGGGAGATCGCCCCGTCGACGCGGATGATCCTCAAGCACCAGGCCAACGCCGCCGTCCGCCTCGGCGACGTCACCGGAATCGACCTGACCGAACGCACCGTGACGTCGGAACACCTCGGGCAGTCCACCGTTACCGGATACGACAGCCTCATCGTCTCCGCCGGGGCTCAGCAGTCCTACTTCGGCAACGACCACTTCGCCGAACACGCACCGGGGATGAAGTCCATCGACGACGCCCTCGAACTCCGCGGCCGCATTCTCGGCGCATTCGAGCAGGCCGAGGTGACGGCGGACCCGCAGGAGCGGGCACGCCTGCTCACGTTCGTCGTGGTCGGTGCCGGGCCCACCGGCGTCGAGATGGCCGGTCAGATCGCCGAACTCGCCCACCGAACCCTGGTCGGGGCCTACACCAACTTCGACCCCCGCGACGCGCGGATCATCCTGCTCGACGCGGCCTCCGCGGTACTGCCGCCGTTCGGCGACAACCTGGGTTCGGAGGCGGCGGAAACCCTCGAAAAGCTCGGCGTCGAGGTGCGACTGGGTGCGTCGGTGACAGACGTCGACGCAGACGGACTGACCGTCCGGGATGCCGAGGGCACCGAGCACCACATCGCGTCCGTCTGCAAGGTCTGGTCCGCGGGAGTGGCGGCAAGCCCTCTCGGCACCCAACTCGCCGCCCGGTCGGGCGCCGCCCTAGACCGCGCCGGCCGCGTCGCCGTCGAAGAAGACCTCACCCTGCCGGGCCATCCCGACGTGTTCGTCGTCGGCGACATGATGTCGCGTGATCGCCTGCCCGGCGTCGCCCAGGTCGCGATCCAAGGGGGCCGCTACGCCGCGAAGCGGATCGCCGCCGAGGTCGCCTCGGCAGCCAAGGGACGCCCGGTGCCGGAACGGCCGCCGTTCCGGTACCGCGACAAGGGTTCGATGGCCACCATCTCCCGATTCAACGCGGTCGCCAAGATCGGCGGTGTCGAGCTGACCGGGTTCCTCGCGTGGATCATGTGGCTGGCCGTGCACGTGGTCTACGTCGTCGGGTTCCGGAGCCGGGTCGCTACCCTGCTGTCTTGGGCCTGGACCTTCCTCGGCACCTGGCGCGGGCAACTGACCAACACCCATCAGCAGATCACCGCGCGCAATGCGATCGCGCAACTGCACAGCCTCGAGCGTCGCGTCGAGGATGCGGAAGCACTTGTCGCGCAGGCGATTTGGCGAGCTCGCCGATCCACACTTGTGGTTTCGGCGCGCCGAACATTATGATTCGCCGCGTGAAAACAACGTCCTTGAAGGTGGGTGCGCGACGACAGCCGGTGACCGCTGTCGCGGTACTGACAGTGCTGGCCACGACGCTGCTGCTGTCCGGGTGCGGCAAGGGCGACGGCCCCGCCGACGACAAACCGGTGGTGCTGACCACGTTCACCGTGCTCGCCGACATCGCCGCGAACGTCGGCGGCGAGCACGTGACCGTCGAATCGATCACCAAGGCGGGCGCCGAAATTCACGGATACGAGCCCACTCCCGGCGATATCAAGAAGGCCGCGCAGGCCGACCTGATCCTCGACAACGGCATGAACCTGGAGGCTTGGTTCGGCCAGTTCGTCGACGGGGTGGACGTCGAGCACGTGGTCGTCAGTGACGGCGTGGAGCCGATCGCGATCGGTGAGGACGCGTACGCGGGGAAACCGAATCCGCACGCCTGGATGTCACCGCTGAACGTGCAGCTCTACGTCGACAACATAGTCGCCGCGTTCAGCGAACTCGATTCCGCTCACGCCGCCGACTACCGCTCCAACGGCGACGCGTACAAGGCGCAGTTGCAGGCGGTGCAGGACGAATTGGTCGCCGAACTGGGCGCGCTGCCGGTCAACGAACGGGCGCTGGTCACGTGCGAGGGGGCGTTCTCGTACCTCGCCCGCGACGCGGGACTGACCGAGAAGTACATCTGGCCGGTCAATGCCGAGCAGCAGGCCACTCCCCAGCAGATCGCGTCGACGATCGAGTTCGTGAAGCAGAACCGGGTTCCCGCGGTGTTCTGTGAGTCCACGGTGTCGGATGCGCCGATGCAACGGGTCGTCGAAGCGTCCGGCGCGGCGTTCGGTGGCACCCTGTACGTCGACTCGCTGTCCGAGGCGGACGGGCCCGTGCCGACGTATCTGAATCTGATCCGGCACGACGCCGACACCCTGACCTCCGCACTGAACGGGCAGCAGTCGTGACCACGCCGCCGGCGGTCGAGGTCCGGGACGTCACCGTCCACTACGGCGACGTCCTCGCGCTCGACCGGGTCTCCCTCGCCCTTCGCCCCGGACGCGTCTGCGGACTCGTAGGCATGAACGGCTCCGGAAAGTCCACCCTGTTCAAGACGATCATGGGCACGGTCAAACCCGACACCGGCACGGTCCGCATCGACGGCGCGGCGCCGGCCGCGGCGCGCAAGGCCGGGGTGCTGGGTTACGTTCCGCAGAGCGAGGACGTGGACTGGACGTTCCCGCTCTCGGTGCGAGACGTCGTGATGACCGGTAGGTACGGGCGCATGGGACCGACTCGTCGGCCGAAAAAGGCCGACCGCGACGCCGTCGACCATGCTCTCGAACGCGTCGAACTCACGGACCTGGCGGACCGGCAGATCGGGCAACTGTCCGGTGGTCAGAAGAAGCGCACGTTCGTCGCCCGGGGAATCGCGCAGGGCGCCACCATCCTTCTGCTCGACGAACCGTTCGCCGGGGTCGACAAACGGTCCGAGGCCACCATCACCGCGCTGCTGCGGGAACTCGCCGACGCGGGTGCGGCGATCCTGGTCTCCACCCACGACCTGCACGCGCTACCCGACCTGGCCGACGAGGCGATCCTGCTGCTGCGCACGGTGCTGATGCACGGCGACCCCGGGGTCGTGCTGCAACCGGAGAATCTGGCGGCCGCCTTCGGCCTCGACGTGATGACAAGGACCTGAGGATCAATGGACGTCATCGATTTCTTCGTCGACCCCCTGCGCTACGACTTCATGGTCCGCGCGCTGATCACCACCCTGATCGCGGCGGTGGTGTGTGCGGTGCTGTCGTGCTGGCTGGTGCTGATCGGCTGGTCGCTGATGGGTGATGCGGTCTCGCACGCCGTCCTGCCCGGTGTGGTCCTGGCCTACATCGTCGGCGCCCCGTTCGCGATCGGCGCGGTGATCTTCGGTTTCCTGGCCGTGGCACTGATCGGGCTGGTCCGCGACACCAGCCGGGTCAAGGAGGACGCCGCGATCGGCATCGTGTTCTCCACCCTGTTCGCCCTCGGTCTGGTGCTGGTCTCGGTCACCCCCAGCCAAACCGACCTGAACCACATCATTTTCGGAAACCTGCTGGGTGTCAGCCGGTCCGACCTCGTCCAGATCGCGATCCTCGGGGCGTTCGTCTTCGTCGCACTCATCGTCAAGCGCCGCGACTTCACGCTGTACGCGTTCGACCCCACCCATGCGCACGCCCTAGGCCTGAACCCGCGGCTACTCGGGGCGGCGCTGCTGGGGCTGCTGGCCCTGACCGCGGTGGTGGCCCTGCAGGCGGTCGGTGTCATCCTGGTCGTGGCCATGCTGATCATTCCCGGGGCGACGGCGTACCTGTTGACCGACAGCTTCCATCGGATGCTGGTCATCGCCCCGGCGATCTCGGCGTCCTGCGCCGTCATCGGCCTGTACCTGAGCTATCACCTCGACACCGCCAGCGGCGGAATGGTGGTGCTGTCCCAGGGCGCGGCGTTCGCGCTGGTCTATCTGTTCGCGCCGCGGCAGGGCGTGATCGGCCGCCGGATCACCGCGTCCAGGCGTCGCCGGGCATCCGCGGCCGCGGCGGTGGCCGACAGCTGACGCTTATGTCGCGGGTGTGTGCCGCGGCACGATCATCACCGGCACGGGAGCGTGCCGCAGGATTTTCGAGGCAGCCGAACCGAGGAACACGTGGGCGGCGGGTCCGGCGGCTCCCGACCCCAGCACGAGCATGTCGTCGGGCTCCCAGGGCACGGCCTCGACCGCCGCGCGCCAATCGGTGCCGCTGCCGATCTCCACGTCCACGTCGGGAACCGGGATGCGGGCGCGCACCGCGTCGAGTTGCCGGGCGATGTCGTCGGTGGTGCGGCGCGTCCACTGCCGGACGACGAGATCCTCGGTTGACTGCTCGATGGCGCCGCCGAACCGGGACACGGGCCGCACCGTGAACGACACGATCCGCAAGGTCACCGGCCACCGTGCGGCCATCTCGGCGGTGGCGGCGATGAGGCCGTTGACGTCGGCTTCGCCGCCGTAGGCGGCGGTGAGCCTGCGGATCGGTCCGGGCACCGGTGGGTAGCCGCGCGGCGCGATCGCGACGGGTACGGCCGCGGTGTGCACGAGCCGTTCGGTGACGCTACCCAGCGCCACCCGGCCCAGCAGACCGGACGACGACGACCCGACGACGACGAGGGTGGCGTCGTGGGCGGCGACGAGTTCGATGAGCCCGGTGGGAATCGAGGTCGACCGGTGGACGACGGTGGGGATGTCCAGATCCCCCGGCAGCCCGGCGACCACCCCGTCGAGTGCCCGCGACGCCTCCGCGGTGACGTAACGCAGGTACTCGCGGTCGATGGGGTCGTCCTTCGCCGGCCACGGCTGTTCCACGATCGCCGCAGCCACGACCGTCTCGCCGGTCCAGCGTGCTATTCGCGCCGCCAGGTGCAGCGGCGCGGTCCCCTGACGGCTCGAGCTGAATCCGGCGATGATCGTCATCGAGCGGGTTTCCCGGCGCCGATCGGGTGCGCGACGACGTGGGTGACCGGCACCCCGTGCTCGGCGCGGGCTCGGTCCACGACGTCGAACCGGTGCCACACCGACTCTTCGGGCGGCAGCGTGGAGATGACGATCTGATCCGGATGGAACGACTCGACGCCGGCAGCCAGGGCGCGCAGCGGCCGGTAGTCCCCCACCTCGCCGTCGGCGTCGAGGTCCTCGGAGCGGAGTGTCGTCAGCGTGTCGTCGAGTCGCTGCCGGGCGACCTCGCGGGTCGCTTCCGCGACGTCGAGCGGGCCGTGGGTGGCGGCGGTTCCGGTCTCGATCGGGCTGGCGGGCACGACCACGAAGTAGACGGCTTCCCGATCCGCGCCGATGCGACGTAGTTCGTCGAGCATTTCCTTCGACTCGACGGTCTGGTTGGCCAGCACCAGTACCCGGTGAGGCCGGGTGGTCGCGGCGGCCCCCTCGACGGCGGGCCGCCGACGCACGAACCAGGTGTTGGCGAGGAACAGCACGATGACGACCGCCCACGACACCAGGCTCAGCACGAGTTGCGACCGCACGTCCTCCTGCAGATACATCTGCACGAGGATCGCCACGATCGCTGCGGCGGTGATGATCGACAACACCGGGAACAGCCACATCTTGACCCGCAGCTCCGAGGCTGGGGTGCGGTACCGCAGCACGATCTGGGAGACGGCGATAAGCAGGTACACGAACAGGATGATCGCGCCGCTGGAGTTCAGCAGGAACGCGAAGACGGTGTCGGGTGAGACGGCCGCGGCGATCACGCACAGAAAGCCGACGACCGAGGAGGCGAGGATCGCGATGGCGGGCACCCCGCGGCGGGTCACCCTGACCAGCTGCGCGGGTGCCTCCCGGCGTGCGGCGAGGACGAACAGCATGCGGGAGGCGGTGTACATGCCCGAGTTCAGGCAGCTCAGCACCGCCGTCAGCACGACGGCGTTCATGATGTCGTCGGCGTACGGGATCCCCATCTCGGTGAACGCGGCGACGAACGGGGACGCGGCCATCTGCTCGTCGTCCCACGGCAGGATGGTGGCCAGCAGGAACGTCGAGCCGACGAAGAACACGGCGATCCGCACGATCACCGAGTTGGCGGCCTTGGTCACGGCACGCTCCGGATCCGCCGACTCCGCGGCGGCGATCGTCGCGATTTCGGCGCCGACCATGGAGAAGATCACCGTGACCACGCCGACGGTGACGGCCATGCCGCCGAACGGGAGGAACCCGCCGTGGCTCCACAGGTTGGAGAAGTCGAGCGCCTTGTTCGGCCACACGCCGAGCACGAACAGTGCGCCCAGCGCGATGAACACCACGATCGCGGCGACTTTGATGCCGGCGAACCAGAATTCGAACTCGCCGAACGACGACACGGAGAACAAATTCGTCGCCGTCATCAGGATCATCAGAACCAGCGCGGACAGCCACAGCGGGATGTCGATCCAGTACTGGATGATCGTCGCGCCGGCGATGGCCTCGAACCCGACGACGATCACCCAGAAGTACCAGTACAGCCAGCCGACGGAGAAGCCGGCCCAGTTGCCCAGCGCCCGGCGGGCATAGTCGGCGAACGATCCGGTCGACGGGTTGGCCACGGCCATCTCGGCCAGCATGCGCATGACCATGATGATCAGGACCCCGGCGAGGGCGTAGGTGACGAACGCCGCGGGCCCGGTGTCGCCGATGACGACGCCGGAGCCGACGAACAGGCCCGCGCCGATCACCCCGCCGATCGCGATCATCGTCAACTGCCGCTGGCTCAGCGCCTTCTTCAGTGCGGGTGTTCCGCTCATGTCATCCCTCCGATGCTTCACGCGCCGGCGTGCTCGCTCTCCTGGCGAGACCGACTGTCGGAGTCCCAGGGTGTATTCGGCTGGGCGACGTCGAGGGGGGCTTCGGCCGCAGGGCCTCGAAATTCAATCGTAGGCCGCGGCACCGGTCCGGTGAGCGGGATTCGGCGGACGTCCCCTCGCACCGTTTACCGGCCTCCGCGGCGGGTATCAATACGGTGACGTCCGGAGTGAGACCGCCGAGAACGAAGGTTCCGCTGATGACACTCGTGCCCCGGGTCGCGATCGTGCTGATCGCCGCAGGCCCCCTCGCCCTGTTCCTGGCCGCGCCCGCCGCCGCGGACCCGCCGGACGTGACCCTGGCCGCCGCCGTCGCGGGGAGCACCGTCACGACGACGCTCACCAACGACACCGGTGCGGACATCGTGTGCGGACTCGGTGGACTGAGGGCGGCGGACGACATCGTGAACCCCGAGTCCGTGGCGGTGTTTCACCGGTCGAACGTGGTGATCGGACCGGGACCGCAGGAGTTCGTGTTCGAGGCGGTACCCGACGGTGACTATCTGATCCACTGGATCTGCAGTGAGAATGCGGGCCCCGGTGACGAGGTGTGGGGTTCGGCACCGCTGCCGGAGACCGCGTACGCGAAGCCGTCGACGGCGGAACCTTTCCCTGTCACCGTGCGAACGCAGACGTGTTTCGGGTCGCTGTGCCTGCCGCCCGGACTGGCCCTCTGACCGGCGCGGGTCATACGATCGAATCACGCTGTGCCCGAAGGAATTCCCGTTCGGCCGCGTTGTCGGTACGATCGCGGGCCGCGTCGTAGGCGCGCGCGGCCTCGCCGGGGCGTCCGACGCGACGGAGAAGATCGGCGCGCACCGCGTGGTACAGGTGATAGTCGTCGAGGTCGAGCTGGTCGACGAGCGCCAGCCCCTCCGCCGGTCCCCGGGCTTCCGCCACCGCGACGGCCCGGTTCAACGCGACCACCGGGCTCGGCGCCAGCGACATCAGCTGGTCGTACAGCTGCAGGATCTGCCACCAGTCGGTGTCGGCGGCCCTCTCGGCGTCGCTGTGGACGGCGTTGATCGCGGCCTGGATCTGATACGGGCCCGGCCTGTTGCGTCGCAGGCAGTCCCGCACCAGCGACTGCCCCTCGGTGATCAGGTCGCGATCCCACCGGCCGCGGTCCTGGTCGGGTAGGAGCACGAGTCGCCCGTCGGCGTCGGTGCGGGCGGCGCGCCTCGATTCGATCAGCAGCATCAACGCAAGCAGCCCGGTAACCTCCGGTTCGCCGGGCATCAGGGCGGCCAGGACCCGGCCGAGACGGATGGCCTCGGCGCACAGATCCGCCCGGGTCAGCCGGTCCCCCGAACTCGCCGTGTATCCCTCGTTGAAGATCAGGTAGACGACGGCCAGGACGGTGCGGAGGCGGTCCGGGAGATCGGTCTCGTCCGGCACCCGGTACGGGATCCGGGCGTCCCGGATCTTCCCCTTGGCCCGGACGAGCCGCTGCGCCATGGTCGGCTCGGGCACCAGGAAGGCGCGGGCGATCTCCGCGGTGCCGAGTCCGCCGAGGAGTCGCAGGGTGAGTGCGACCTGGGCGGTGGGTGCCAGCGCCGGGTGGCAGCAGGTGAAGATCAGGCGTAGCCGGTCGTCGTGCACGGCGCCCTCCTCCGTCGGTTCGTCGCGGGCGAGCAGCAGCGCGGCCTGCGCGTGCCGGTCGTGGCGGGACGCCTCACGCCGGAGCCGGTCGATCGTGCGGCGCCGGGCGGTGGTGATGATCCATCCGGCGGGGCTCGGGGGCAGCCCGGCCGACGGCCAGCGCTGCACCGCCTCGGCAAAGGCGTCCTGGACGGCGTCTTCGGCGAGGTCGATGTCGCCGAACACGCCGACCAGGACGGAGACCGCGCGACCGTGTTCGGTGCGGAACACGTCTTCGATGTCGGCGGTGTCGATCACGTCAGTGGCTTCCGGCCCCGGCGTGGTGTGCGAACGGCCGGACCTCGATGGGCAGTGTCGTCGCCCGGGTGAGTTTGCGACCCCACCCGAGCGCGGCGTCCAGGTCGGGGGCCTCGACGATGGTGAACCCGCCGAGGTGTTCCTTGCCTTCGGTGTAGGGGCCGTCCGTGACGAGGACGTCGCCGCCGCGGGCCCGCAGCACGGTCGCGGTGGTGGGCGCGCACAGTCCCCCGCTGAACACCCACGCGCCTGCGGACACCATCTCCTGGTTGAGGGCGTCGAGGTCGTCGGCGATCTTCGCCAGGGTGTCGGGTTCGGGAGCGGGACCGTCGGGCTGGTACACGCTCAACAGGTACTGGGTCATGTCGGGTTCCTCCTCGGATCGGGCGGTCGGCGCCTCGGGATGTGCTGTGGCCGGCCTTCACCTCCTATACGAACGCCGGCCCCCCGAATCGACACTGTGCACGAGAAAGTTTTCGGAGGTGCCGTCAGTTGTGCTCGGACACCAGCACGGCGCGGGTCCCCGGCTCCAAAGCCTCGAATACGTGTGCGACGTCGCCCGGGTAGGCAATGTAGTCACCGGGCCCGAGTTCGACGGGGGCGCTCGCGAGGCCGACGAGTGCGCGCCCGGCGCTGAGGATGACGTGCTCGACCACACCGGGCATGTGTGGTTCGGATTCGCGGGCGGGTCCGGGTTCGACGACGAGGCGGTAGAGGTCCCGGCGCGCGGACGGCGGGCAGGACGCGACGAGCGTGGCGCGGTAGTCGGCCCGGTCGGAGATCAATTCCGGTCCCTCGTCGGCCCGGATGACCTGGACGCGCGGGCGGGGCGGATCGAGGAGTTGCGACATCGGCACGTCCAGCGCCACGCAGAGGGCCCACAGGGTTTCGACGCTCGGGTTGCCGCCTCCCGATTCCAGTTGGGACAGAGTGGATTTGGCAACACCGGCGCGACGGGCGACCTCGGTCAGGGACATGCCCGACCGCTCCCGCTCGCGGCGCAGCGAGGGTCCGATGTATCCCAGCGGGGATTGCCCGTCCATGATCACCTTCCCGAGTGCGTTCATTATTTCGGTCGGTCCGTTCGCCTTGACGAACGACGTGCCATCTGTTCAGTATATAAGTCATGCGTTCGATGAAGCGAACACTCGGCTCGCGGATCCTCCGGAACATCGCGCTCGTGTGCCTGGCCGACGGACTGGTCGGCATGTCGTACGGCGCGATCGCGGTCGGTTCGGGACTCGACGCGTGGCTGCCCGTCGCACTGTCGGTGCTGGTCCTCGCCGGTTCCGCGGAGTTCCTGTTCGTCGGGATCGTCGCGGCAGGCGGCAGCCCGATCGCGGCGGCGCTCGCCGGACTGCTGGTAAACGCCCGGCACCTGCCGTTCGGTTTGGCGGTCGGCGACGTGCTCGGGCGAGGGCCCCGGCGCATCGTGGGCAGTCATCTGATGAACGACGAGTCGGTGGTGTTCGCGCTCGGGGAGACGGACCCGGACCGCAGACGCGCCGCGTACTGGGCGTGTGGTGTGGGGATCGCGGTGTGCTGGCCGCTCGGGGCCCTGCTCGGCGCAGTGGCGGGCAACGCGATCGGCGACCCCGCTGCGCTGGGTCTGGACGCGATGTTCCCGGCGGTGCTGCTGGCCCTGGTGCTGCCGGCGCTGCGTGATCGGGACGTGCGGGTGCCCGCCCTGATCGGCGTCGTCGTCGCCCTGGCGGCCACGCCGGTCCTGCCCGCCGGGCTTCCGGTGCTCGCGGCGCTGGTGGGTCTGCTCGCGGGTGCGCGGCGGACGGTGCTGCGGTGACCGGGCACCTCGTGCTGATCGGGTCGGTGGGGGTGCTCGCGGCGGGCACGTTCGCGTTCCGGTTCGCCGGGCCGGTGCTGCGGCCGCGGATCGCGGCCAGGCCCTGGGTGGAGCGGATCATGGCGTCGGCGGCCATGGTCCTGCTCACCGCGCTGGTGGGCACGGCGGCGCTCACCGAAGGCAACGACCTCGCCGGAGTGGCGCGTCCCACCGGGGTTGTCGTCGCGGGCCTACTCGCCTGGCGGAAGGCGCCTTTCGTCGTCATCGTCCTGTCCGCTGCCGCGACGGCTGCCGGATTGCGGCTCCTGGGCGTGCCGTGAGCATGCATCATCGAGGGGTGTTATTTCATCTCTGTGCCACGTGCGGCGTCGAACAGGACCCGAACACCCCGCTCCCCGACGAGTGCGCGATCTGCGCCGACGAACGCCAGTACATTCCGCTCGGTGGGCAGGAGTGGACCACCGTCGAGGCGCTGGCCGGCGCGGGGTATCGCGCCGTCGAACACGAGGTCGAGCCGGGACTGCACGGCCTGTACGTGGACCCGAAGACCGCGATCGGCCAACAGTCCCTGGTGATCAGCACGCCCGCCGGGTCGCTGCTGTGGGATCCGATCGGATTCGTCGACGCCGCGGCCGTCGACGCCGTCGCCGCGCACGGCCCCGTCATCGCCGTCGCGGGCAGTCACCCGCACATGTTCGGTGTCCAGACGCAGTGGTCGAAGGCGCTCGGTGACGTGCCCATCCTGGTGGCGGACGCGGACCGCTCCTGGCTGGCACGGTCCGACGGCCCGATCGTGTTCTGGTCCGGCACACACGAAGTGGCGCCGGGGCTGACCCTGCACCAGATCGGCGGGCACTTCCCGGGCAGCGCCGTCGCGCACTGGCGAGACGGGGGTGACGGCCGGGGTGTGCTACTCACCGGCGACGGCGTGTTCCCCAACCCGGACCGCCGCACGGTGTCGTTCCTCCGGTCGTACCCCAACCGGCTGCCGCTGTCCGCAGCGGTGGTGCGGCGCATCGCGGACCAGTTGTCACACCTCGAATTCGACCGCATCATCGGCAACTTCGACAATGTCATCGACCGCGACGGCCGGGAAGCGCTCGAATATTCGGCGACCCGGCACTGCGCCTGGGTGACCGGGGAGTTCGACCACCTGACGTGACGGTCGCGGACCGGCCACCACGTCGGGCGGCGCCTTCGAGGGGGCACTGTAATCGTTCCACCCCGCCGACGCGGTGACTGCGGCTACCCTGCGCAGTAGCGTGAGCAGCGACTGAGGAGGTAGGTCTGATGGACTTGACAGCAATTGGTGTCGGTTTCGGCTACGTGGTCGTAGTCCTGACCATTCTTGTCGTCGTGGTCGGGGTGACGGCTCTGTTCGTGTTTTCGATCAAATCGGATTTCATCCCCCCGGACTCCACCGGGACTCCCACGGGGAGGAAGCGGATCGGTCGGGCCGAATAGCCGCGTACGCACACCGCAGGCGGGCAGTCCCTCACGAAGGGGCTGCCCGCTTCGTGCGTGGTGCGGGGGAACGTCGAGTTCTGGATCGATTCCGGACGCGGGTGCAGGGAAGCACGCCTTACTGAGACGCTCGGGGACAAGGCGACTACCGTGACAGGAGTCGCCTATTTTTCGAGGAGCACGGAATGAGTATCCAGTCGGTTGAGTCACGCCGCCATCGCGTCGTGGTCATTGGATCCGGCTTCGGTGGGTTGTTCGGCACACAGGCGCTGAAGAACGCCGATGTCGACATCACCATGATCGCGCGCACCACTCACCACCTGTTCCAGCCATTGCTGTACCAGGTGGCGACCGGCATCCTCTCCGTCGGCGACATCGCCCCCGCCACCCGGCTCGTGCTGCGGAAGCAGAAGAACACGCAGGTGCTGCTCGGCGATGTCGAGAAGATCGATCTCGAGGCGAAGACGATCACCTCCCGGTTCCTGGACCGGACCACCGTCACCCCCTACGACAGCCTGATCGTCGCCGCAGGCGCGGGACAGTCGTACTTCGGCAACGATCACTTCTCCGAGTTCGCGCCCGGCATGAAAACGATCGACGACGCACTGGAGTTGCGCGGCCGGATCCTCGGTGCGTTCGAGCAGGCCGAATTGTCGAGCGATCCCGCCGAGCGGGCCCGGCTCCTGACGTTCGTCGTCGTCGGGGCAGGCCCGACCGGTGTCGAGCTCGCCGGCCAGATCGCGGAACTGTCGCGGCGCACCCTCTCGGGGGCGTTCCGCAACATCGATCCCCGTGAGGCCCGCGTGATCCTGTTGGACGGCGCGGACGACGTCCTTCCCGTCTACGGCGGCAAGCTGAGCCGCAAGGCCCGCCAGCAGCTGGAGAAGCTCGGCATCGAGATCCAGCTCGGCGCGATGGTCGTCGACGTCGACGTGGACGGCCTCGTCGTCAAGGACAAGGACGGCACGCAGCGCCGGATCGAGTCGCAGTGCAAGGTGTGGTCGGCCGGTGTGCAGGCGAGCCCGCTGGGCAAGCAGATCGCGGACCAGTCCGACGCCGAGATCGACCGCGCCGGACGCGTCCTGGTCAACCCGGACCTGTCGGTGCCCGGGCACCCCGACGTGTTCGTGATCGGCGACATGATGTCGCTGGACAAGCTGCCGGGTCTGGCGCAGGTCGCGATGCAGGGCGGCAAGTACGCGGCCCATCAGATCAAGGCCGGTCTGAGCGGGCACAAGCCGCAGGACCGGCCGCCGTTCAAGTACTTCGACAAGGGCAGTATGGCCACCATCTCGCGGTTCAGTGCGGTGGCGAAGGTCGGCAAACTCGAGATCAGCGGATTCATCGGCTGGGTGGCGTGGCTGGGGATCCACCTGATGTACCTCGTCGGGTTCCGCAGCCGGCTGTCGACGCTGCTGTCGTGGACGGTGACGTTCCTCGGTCGCGGACGCGCGCAGATGGCGTCCACCGAGCAGTGGGTGTTCGCCCGCAACGCGATGGAGCAGTTGGAGCGGCACGAACGGGAGAAGGAGACGGCGGAGAAATCGTCGCCAGGCGAGGAACGCAAAGCCGCCGGGTGACGCAGCCATCCATCTGAGCCGGACACGGCGGAGGGGACGGACCCAATGGTCCGTCCCCTCCGCCGTGTCCGGGTGTGTCAGTTGCCGAGGCGTCCGGTGTCGGTGATGTTCGCGAGCCGGACCTGCCCCTTGGAGACGAGTCGATCCTGCTCGTCGGTGATCCGGACCTCCCACAACTGCTGGGTGCGGCCGCGATGGACAGGGCTGGCCTCGGCAGTCAGCGTTCCCTCCCGCGTGGCGCGGAGGAAGTCGGTGTTGTTGTTGACGCCGACGACGTGGCCGCGGCCGCCGAGCCAGACCGAGCCTGCCGTGCTGGCGACCGATTCGATGACAGAGCAGTACACGCCGCCGTGCTGGATGCCGGCCGGTTGCTGCAGGTCGGGGGTGACCGTCCACTGTGCTCGTACGCGGTCGGGGCCGAGTTCGAGGTATTCGAGTCCGATGAGGGCGTCGAATCCCTTGCCCAGTTGATCGGCCAGCGCGGCGGTGTCGCCGTGCCCGTCGCCGTTCGATGCCTGCTGCTGCCCGGAATCCACCATCGCACTCTCCATCGGATCGCGGTGCGCTCTCACGGCGCACCCGCACTCCTGCCTACACGACGGGACGGGCGGCGGGGCAAGCAGGTGGGGCAAAAAGATCGGCGGGCCTCACGCTTGTTCAGCGTGAGGCCCGCCGTGGGATGGACCTGGGAGTCACTGCAGCCCTCAGGACTCCTGCGCGGTCCGGTAGTTCGGTTCTCGGCGCCGGCGTTTCAGTTCGACGTCTGGTATGAGTATAGGCAAGGCTTCCCTAATTAAGCAAGCGCAGCCGACCGCAGTGCGGGCGCGTGATCCGGCTCTTCGAGCGGACCGGCACCCCTGCGGCCACGAAGGCGTCCAGGATGCCCTGACCTCGGCGCTGCGCGGCGGCCTCGCCACCACCGGCGAGGATCGGCACGTACGTCGCGGCACCGAGCACGGACTCCCCCACGAGCCCCCAGAATCGGGTCGCGTCGATCGGTGTCAGCCGGGCGATCGCGTCGAACACAGCGTGCAGCGACGTGAGACTGCGATGCACGGTCCAGAGCAGCAGCGCCCGCTCGCACGGCACGGTGACCGTCCGGGGCGCGCCGGCGTAGGAATCGTCCGGGAGAACGCGCATGGTGTCGTCGGCGACACCCGCCCAGTCGATTCCCTCGTCGCTGTCCATGTGGATCCACAGGTTCTCGAGCCCCGGATCCCAGGCCCGGCCCTCCAGCACGACGAGGGCGGTGACACGCCCGACCACCGCGTGGATCAGTGCGGTGGCCACCTGCATGGCGGCGACGTCCGGATCGGGGACGTCCTCGAGCGAGCGCGCCCACATCCGGGACACCCGGTCGCCGTCGAGGTCGTCCGCGAGCGACCACCACCTGCGTTTACCCTCGTCCGCCATCGTCGCGACCGCGTACATGCGCGGATATTCGGCGTTCAGTGCGCGAAGTCGTGTGCAGGACACGTCCAGTGCGGTCGCGGGGGCGGACAGGGTCGAAGTCACCGTGCACTCCAATCGGTCGGGATGGAACACCACCAAACATAGGTGAGCCTAACCAAATATCAAGACTTGACATCATGTGATGTGAGGCACCCCCACGAACCGCGACGCCCGGGACGCCCCGCCGGATGCGGCAACGGGGATAGGGTTCCGTAACCTAAGTAGTTGAATCAGTGCAGATCCCGTGCACAGGCACACACGTCAGGAGCTTCCCCCGCCAGTGACGACGACGAGACAGTTCGGCAGCGACACCCCGCACCTGCCGACCGACGAGCCCTACGGAAAGCGCGACGTGCCGCGCGGTCCCGCCCCGCTGTACCTCCGGGCACTCGCGGGACTGCTCGACATCGGGATAGTGGCCATCCCGCTCGTTCTCGGGTGGTACATCGTCGACTCCCTCCGCGACGACAACGGCGGCGGGGAGGCCGACCGGGTCGTGTTCGGCGGCGCCGCCGTTGCGATCGCGCTGGGACTCGCCCTGTGGAACCGCGGATTCCGCGAAGGCAACACCGGGCAGAGTTCGGGCAAGGGCTGGGTCGGCCTCGTCACCCGCGACACCCCCACGGGCGACGCGATCGGCCCGAAACGGTCGCTGCAGCGGGCGTTCCGGCGCACCGGCACCGAGGTCGTCCGGGAAAGCACCGCCACCGACGAGGGATTCGCCGTCCGCGAGAAGGACGTCAGCGTCGCCGCGATCCGGCGCCGCCGACTGATCGGGCTGGGCGTCCTCGTGATCCTGCTCGGGCTGGTCCTGCTCGCCAGCGTCGCGGTCGGGGCGCGGCCGCTGTCGTTCGCGGAGATCTTCCACGCCTTGTTCGACCCGGACGGCTCACAGACCGACATCATCGTGCGCACACTCCGCGGCCCCCGCACCGCGCTGGGCCTGGTCGTCGGGATGGCGCTCGGTGTCGCGGGCGCCCTCATCCAGGGGCACACCCGCAACCCGCTCGCCGACGCCGGACTCCTCGGCCTCAACGCCGGTGCCGCGTTCCTCGTCGTGCTGTCGATGTATCTGTTCGGGTTCAGCGCACCCAGCGAATACCTGTGGTTCGCGTTCGCGGGATCCTTCGCGGCGAGCGTGATCGTGTTCGGGCTGTCGTCGATCGGCAACGGGGCAGCAAGCCCACTGAGCCTGGCGCTGGCCGGCGCCGCCGTCGCGTTCTTCCTGCAGGCGATGACCAACGCCATCATCATCGTCGACCAGTCCAGCCTCGACTCCTACCGGTTCTGGGTGGTCGGGTCGGTGGCCGGCCGCGGTTTCGACGTGCTGTGGCAGGTGCTGCCGTTCCTGCTCCTCGGACTGATCCTCGCCCTCGTCAGCACCCCCGGCCTGAACGTTCTCAGCCTCGGCGAGGACGTGGCCCGGTCGCTGGGCACCAACATCGCGGCCAGCCGCGCGCTCGGCATCGTCGCGATCACCCTCCTCACCGGTGCGGCCACCGCGGCATGCGGTCCGATCGCGTTCATCGGCCTCGTCGTCCCTCACGTCGCGCGGGCCGTCACCGGCCCCGACTACCGGTGGCTGGTCCCCTACGCCGGGCTCCTCGGCGGCGTCATGCTCGTGACCGCCGACGTCATCGGACGTGTCGTGGTCCGGCCGGGTGAGTTGCAGGTGGGAATCGTGCTCGCCGTGTTCGGGGCGCCGTTCTTCATCGCGTTGGTTCGGCGCAGAAAGTTGGCAAGCCTGTGAGCACTCGAGACGACGTGCGCCCCGACCTCGGCGCCGCGCCGACGGCCCGGGTACCGGCCCGCCCCGCGTTCCGCCTCGGACCGATCTCCCTGGTCCTGCGCCCCCTCGGCATCGCCGTCAACGTCGCCCTGCTGGCAGCCCTGTTCCTGGTGCTGTGCCTCAACATCGGCCGCGGTGACTACCCGCTGTCGATCCCCGAGGTCACGCGGGTGCTGTTCGGCGGCGGCACGAAGGCCCAGAACTTCATCGTCATGGACCTCCGCCTGCCGCGGTCGCTGACGGGGGTGTTCATCGGCATGGCCCTCGGCCTGGCCGGCGCCATCACCCAGTCGATCGCCCGTAACGCCCTCGCCAGCCCCGACATCCTCGGCATCACGTCCGGTGCCAGCGCCGCCGCGGTCGCGCTGATCGTCCTCGGCGGCGGCGGCAGCTTCGTCGGCATCCTCGCCACCCTGGGGATCCCGCTCGCCGCCCTGGTCGGTGGACTGCTCACCGCCCTGGTCATCTACCTGCTCGCGTGGCGCGGCGGGGTGGAGGGGTACCGGCTGATCCTGATCGGCATCGGTGTCAACGCCATGCTCATCGCGGTCACCGGGTGGCTGCTGATCTCGGCGGACATCAACGACGCGTCGCGGGCCCAGGTGTGGCTCAACGGTTCCCTCAACGGTGCCTCCTGGAGTCAGGTGTGGCCCGTCACGATCGCGGTCGTCCTCGTCGGCGGCTACGCGGTGATCTCCTCGTTCACGATGGGCGCCCTGCGCCTCGGCGACGACAACGCGGTGTCGCTGGGAGTGCGGCTGCAGTGGTCGCAGGCCCGGCTGCTGCTCATGTCCGTCGCCCTCGCCGGCATCGCGACCGCCGCGGCAGGCCCGGTCGGGTTCGTCGCACTCGCCGCGCCGCAGGTGGCGCTGCGGCTGGTGCGGTCCGCCGGTCCGCCGCTCATCGCGTCGGCCCTGACCGGCGCCGTACTCGTGGTCGGCAGCGACGTCGTCGCCCGCACCATCCTGCCCGTCGAACTGCCCGTGGGTATCGTCACCTCGGCACTCGGTGGCCCGTTCCTGCTGTATCTGCTGGTTCGCAACAATCGGAAGGTCTCCGCATGACCGTGCAGACTGACTCTCGACTGATCGCCGACAACCTGAGCCTCGGGTACGGCGACCGGGTCATCGTCGACCACCTGAACCTCGAGGTGCGGACCGGGGTGATCACCACCGTGATCGGGCCGAACGGTTGCGGCAAGTCCACCCTGCTGCGCGCGCTGGGACGACTCCTGAAGCCGCGCAACGGTTCCGTGCTGCTCGACGGCAAGGCCATCGGGTCGATGCGCACCAAGGACGTCGCCCGCACCCTCGGCATGCTCCCACAGGCACCGGTCGCCCCCGAGGGGCTCACCGTCGCCGACCTGGTGGCCCGCGGCAGGCACCCGCACCAGTCGTGGCTGCGGCAGTGGTCCTCCGACGACGAGGGCGAGGTCGCCGAGGCACTCGCCCTGACCGGGGTGTCCGACCTCGCGGACCGCCCCGTCGACCAGCTGTCCGGCGGCCAGCGTCAGCGGGCCTGGATCTCGATGGCCCTCGCGCAGGGAACCGACATCCTGCTGCTCGACGAACCCACCACCTACCTCGACCTGGCGCATTCCGTCGAGGTCCTCGACCTGGTGGACCGGATGCACGAGGAACTGGGCCGCACCGTGGTGATGGTGCTGCACGATCTGAACCTCGCGATCCGCTACAGCGACCAGCTGATCGTCATGCGGGACGGCACCATCGTCGCGTCCGGCGCGCCGAAGGACATCATCTCCGCCGAACTGCTGCTCGAAGTGTTCGGTCTGGAGGCCGCGGTCATCGCGGACCCGGTGTCCGACCGCCCGCTGGTGGTGCCGATCGGCACCCGCCACGTGTACGGCGCGATCGGCGGGCCGGACACGAAGTAGCGGCCGTCAGCGCCGTCCGCCGATCATCGTCCGCACCAGCCGGTAACTCTGCCCCAGCGACACCGTCGGCAGATACGCCCTGCCGACGGCGTTGCCGATGCTGGGGAGCGCGGCCGGGTCGGCGAACGTCATGTGCATGGCCACGTACCGGGGCTGGAACTTCGACTTGAACGCCAGCAGCGACCGGAACCCGTACACCGGTTCCAGGGTGCGGCCGAGCAGATCGAGCACGCTGTCCATCACCGCCGACAGGCTCGACGACTCCGACCGTTCCCGCTCGTCGGCGTCGCCGTCCGGTTGCTCGACCTTCGCGAGCGGGGCGCCGGACAGGCTGAGGAACTGGGCGCCCTCCTCCTCCAGTTTCAGTGCCGCGGACGCGATGAGGAACTCCATCGCCGGCCGGAACCCTTCCGCCCGCCGCCGCATGAAATCGAGGGTCCAGCCGACGACCCGCCCGTCCTGGTACACCGGCAGCCACGACGTGATGCCGTGCACGGTGCGGTCCTCGTCGACGGCGATCAGGCAGCGCACCTCCGGGTCGTCGACCTCGTCGAGTCCGCCGAGTGTGAAACCCATTTCGGGCATGCCCTTGTCGGCCACCCATTCCTCGGAGATCGCGGTGATCTGGTCGGTGATCGCGCGGGGGGCGCTGGGGAAGCTGACCCATTCGGCGGTGATCCCCGATTTCTTCGCCTTGTTCAGGGCGGTGCGGACGTCCTGGAACCGTTTGCCGGTGAACGCGATCTGCCCCAGATCCAGCACCGTCTCCTCCGCCACCTGGATTCCGCTCCAGCCGAGGGCGTCGGTGATGTCGCGGACCTCACCGGTCACCGAGTAGAAGCACGGGATCCAGCCGTTGGCGGCGGCGAACTCGGCGAAGTGTTCGACGGTGTCCCGCAACCGGTCCGGTGGGCCGACCGGGTCGCCGGTGGTCAGCGCGACACCGGCGATGACCCGGTACGCGACGTAGCTGGTGCCGTCGGCGGAGAACCAGTAGTTGTTGCCGCGCCACGTCGTCATCCAGGACAGCGGGCTCCCGCTCCCCGACTTCAGGAGGGCCCGGGCGCGTTCGGTGGACTTCGAGTCCGAGCCGATGGCGGGGCTGAGGAACGTCGCGGCGACCAGCGCGCAGAGGGCGACCCAGAACACCACCCCGGTCCACTCGTACAGCAGCGTCGCGGGGATGCTCTCCGGCAGCAGCCGCGGGTCGAGCCACTGAAGGTACACGGGCGGGATCAGCCGTTCCGGGAAGTCGGCCAGCAGCGTCGTCATGCCCGGCCGGGGGTCGAACCCGTGCCGCGCCCACAGTCCGCCCAGGACGTAGAGGACGGCGAGCCCGGCGACGAGCACCACCAGGACACCGGCCAGCCGCCGGTACGTCCCGGCCGGGGCGGAGACGTCGAAGAACCGCCGGGTCGCGAGCAGCACGATCAGGATCGCCAGAGGGGTCAGGAACGGCACCAGCGTCCGGTACAGGTTCGGGTCGGCGAGACCGTAGAACAGGGAGTCCTCGTCGAGGGAGTCGACGAACCGGACCGCGAAGTTCAGCAGCGACAGCACCAGCAGGATCACCTGGGCGATCACCGACGCCACCCACGCGAAGCGACGGCCCCGTCGGAGGCCGTCGCTGAGGGTGAGCAGGAACAGGGACGGCATCAGACTGAGCAGGGTCGGCCCGACCCCGGACAGGCGCAGTTCGAGCAGCCCGCGCCGGCATTCGGGGTCCGCCGCCGACACCTCGCACAGGTCGCGGACCTCGCCCGCCGTATAGGGCACGCCGCGGAACAGGTCGCGCAGCACGGCGAGGGGGCCGACCGCCTCCGCGGACAGCGCGGCGATCATCGGTCCGATCGCGCTGGCCGCCACCACGATCGCGACGAGCACCCGGCCCTCCCGCTGGGTGCCCGCGATCCGCTCGCCGCGCGCGGAGCGGCCCACGATCCAGCGGCCGATCACCAGCCCCACCACGGCCGCGGCCAGCCGCACCACGTCCTGCAGCGAACCGCTGAACAGCGCCAGGGTGATCGTGAACACGAGGACACCGACGCGGATCCGCCGCCGCCACAGCGTGCCCATGTTGGAACTGGCCACCATCGCGGCGCCGACGATCCAGGTGCTCGGACCGACGGCCATCCCCACGTGCAGCCGGAAACCCCAGTTCGCGTCGACGACCTTCGCGACCGCGGCCACCGACAGCGCCAGCAACCCGCCGAGCACCTGGGTGGCGACCGCGGCCAGGGTGAACCGCGCCGACCCCATCCGTCGTTCCAGCGGTGCGGCCACCACCAGGAGCAGCACGGTCGTCGACAGGTACGCGAGGACGTCGTCGCCCCACAGCCCGGCGGTGAGCAGCGTCCACACCCAGCCGTTCTGGAACGCCCGGATCCCGATCGCGACGTGCTGGGACGGGCCGCTGATCACGCTGGACGTGGCGATCGCCAGGATCCAGATCACCACCAGCAGCGCGATGCTGACCGGCGCGCCCCGCACCCCGCCCCAGACCCGTTCCGCGGCCCGCCCCGTCTGACCCCTGACCCTCGCTGCCGTACCGTGTCCGGTTGCCGCGCTGTCGTCGGTCTTCATCCGCCAGGTCCCCACTCTCCGCGATGTCGAGAACGAAAGCTTGCCCGGCGGGTCGGCCGCTAGCCAACCCGACCGTAATCCACCCGTTCGGACTATGGCCAATACCACACGCCGTGACGCAGTTTTACTACTACCAGTAGTACGTATCTGCGTCGTCGTATCCGTAGAATCGGATTATGGCTGGACTCGGCGAACTCGAACGCGCAGTGATGGATCACCTGTGGTCCACTTCGGAACCGCAGACGGTACGGCAGGTGCACGAGGCACTCGCGGCACGCCGTGAACTCGCGTACACCACTGTCATGACAGTGCTCCAGCGGCTGGCGAAGAAGCACCTCGTCATCCAGCAGCGCGACGACCGCGCCCACCGGTACCTGCCGGTGCACCAGCGTGAGGAACTCGTCGCGAGCCTCATGGTGGACGCCCTGCAGCAGGCCGACAAGTCCGGCAGCCGGGCCGCCGCACTCGTCCACTTCGTCGGCCAGGTCGGCGCCGACGAGGCCGACGCGCTGCGCGAGGCCCTCGCCGCGCTCGAGGCCAAGGAACGCACCACAGGAGACAATCAGTCGGGAACCGTTCGCGCCGGCTGACGTTCGTCATGCATGATGAGTAGGACATGGACGCCACCACCGCGCTGGTCTTCGGAGTACTCGCACTTCTTCTCGCAGGGCCTGTCCCTGCGCTGCTGAGTCGCGCCCGATGGCCGCATCACGCCCCCCGCGCAGCACTCGTGCTGTGGCAGGCGATCGCCCTCGCCGCGGTACTGTCCGCGTTCAGTTCGGGACTCGCGATCGCCAGCCAGCTCCTCGTCCCCGGACCGGACGGCCGCCCCACCACCGCACCGGTCGCCGAGATCGACGCCCTCGGCCTGCCCCTGTGGCTGCTGTACGTGGTGGTCTTCGCGCTCACCCTCCTCGTCGGGGCCAAACTGATCTTCGCGATCGTGCAGGTCGGTGTCCGCACCCGGCGCCGGCGCGCCCGGCACCGCATGCTCGTCGACCTCCTCGACCGCTGCGACTCGACGTCCCCCCTCGCCCGCACCCCCGACCTGCGGGTCCTCGACGTCACCGAGCCCATCGCCTACTGCCTGCCCGGGCTGCGGCAGCGGGTGGTGCTGAGCCAGGGCACGTTCACCAACCTCGACGACGCCGAGATCACCGCGATCCTCACCCACGAGCGGTCCCACCTGCGGGCCCGGCACGACCTCGTGCTCGAGGCCTTCACCGCCGTCAACGCCGCCTTCCCCACCGTGGTGCGGAGCAAGTCCGCGCTGGGATCGGTGCAGCTACTGGTGGAGATGCTCGCCGACGACTCCGCCGTCCGCGCCACCGGGCCGACCGCCCTGGCCCGCGCACTCGTCGCCTGCTCGGGGTCGATCGCCCCGAAGGGCGCCATGGCCGCCGGCGGTCCCAGCACCCTGCTCCGGGTGCAGCGCCTGGCGTCCACGGAACAGGGCACCCGGGTCGCGCTCGCCGCCTACGCGGCGTCCCTGGCAATCCTCGTGGTGCCGACCATCGCCGTCGCCGTCCCCTGGCTCACCGAACTGAGCCGGTTGTTCAGCGCCGTATAGTCGCCCACCTCACACTCCGCCGGGTTCGATAACCGGGTGCCCCGTCGCGTACACTGGTCGGCGGTCGCCACTGCGGCCCATCAACACTGAAACGGCACACAGCCCAATTCCCCGCACTTCCGCGAATGGATTGACCAGGTGACATGTGCCCTGGCTCGTCCCTTTGTGCGTGCTGCATGACAGCCCCCGCTCCGCGACGCGCCCTATGCCCGGAGAGGTACCCGCGTGACCAACGCTGTCCAGACGACGTCTGCCCCACTCGAGCAGGCCGAGACCGACACCCCTGACCAGAACGCCACCGAGGCCGACACGGCCACCGTGACGTTCGCCGAGATCGGCCTGCCCGCACCCCTGGTGCAGGCCCTCGCCCGCAACTCCATCACCGTCCCGTCGCCGATCCAGGCGCTGTCCGTGCCGGACGCGCTGGCCGGCACCAACGTCCTCGGCCGCGCACAGACCGGATCGGGCAAGACCCTCGCGTTCGGGCTGCCGATGCTGGCCCGCCTCGCCCGCCACGAGGACCGGCCCGCCCCCAAGCGGCCCCGCGCACTGGTGCTGGTCCCCACCCGGGAACTCGCATTCCAGGTCGTCGACTCCCTCAACTCGTACGCCGGTGCGATGGGACTGACCGTCCGCCCCGCCGTCGGCGGTACCCCGTTCACCAAGCAGGTCGACCAGCTGCGCCGCGGCGTCGACATCCTCGTCGCCACCCCCGGCCGCCTCGGCGACCACCTCCGTCAGGGCACCTGCATCCTCGACTCCGTCGAGATCACCGCCCTCGACGAGGCCGACCAGATGGCCGACATGGGCTTCCTGCCCGAGGTCCGGTCCATCCTCGGCGAGACCCCGGCCGACGGCCAGCGTCTCCTGTTCTCCGCCACCCTCGACCGTGAGGTGCAGTCGCTGGTCCGCCAGTTCCTGCCCGACCACGTGCAGCACTCCACCGAGGACGGTCGCGCCAGCGTCGACACGATGGAGCACTACGTGCTGCTCGTGGACCGCGGCCAGAAGGACAACGTGCTCGCCGAAATCGGTGCCCGCGAAGGCCGCACGATCATGTTCGCCCGCACCAAACTCGGCTGCGAGGGCATCACCGACCGCCTCCGCGCGGTGGGCATCGCCGCCGAGGCCCTGCACGGCGGCAAGGCGCAGAACCAGCGCACCCGGGTCCTCGAACGCTTCAAGAACGGCCGCACCCCGGTGCTCGTCGCCACCGACGTCGCCGCCCGCGGCATCCACGTCGACGGCATCGACCTGGTCGTGCACGTCGATCCGCCCGCCGACCACAAGGACTACCTGCACCGCGCGGGCCGGACCGCCCGCGCAGGCGAGAAGGGCACTGTCGTCGCGATCGTGCTCCCCAACCAGAAGCGCACGTTCCGCCGCCTGACCGGCATGGCGGGCGTCGACGCCACCGCCGTGCCCGTCACCCCCGGCTCGGAGAAGCTGGCCAGCATCACCGGCGCCAAGGCGCCCAGCGGCGAACCGGTGCGCGACACCTACTCCCGCGGCGAGCGCGGCGGCGACCGCAAGTTCGGTGACCGCGGACCCCGCCGCGAAGGCGGATACGCCGGACGCGACGGCGGCGGGTACCGCGGCAACCGCGGCTTCGACGGTCGCGGCTCCTCCGACCGGGGCGGCCCGCGCCGCGACGCCGGTGACCGCGGTGAGCGCAGCTACGGCGACCGTCCGTCTGGCGGTCGCAGCTTCGAAGGCCGCGGTGGTTACGAAGGGCGTGGCAACGAGGGCCGGGGTTACGAAAACCGCGGCCCGCGCCGCGAGCAGTCCGACAACCGGTCCGGCGGCTACCGCGGCGACCGCCCCCAGCGTGACGGCGACACCCGCGGTGGGTACCGCGGTGACCGCGACAACCGGTCCTTCTCCGATCGGGCTCCGCGCCGCGACTTCGGGGACAGCGCACCCCGGCGCGACTACGGGGACCGCGGCGACAGCCACCGCGGATCCGGTGAGCGCAGCTTCGACCGCAGCGCTCCGCGCCGCGACTTCGGCGACAACCGCGGCGCCGCAGGCGGGTTCCGCCGCGACGACCGGCGGGACGATCGCCGGGACGATCGGCGCCCCGCGGCCACGTCGGAGCGGCGTCCCGCGTCGACCGGCGGCGGGTTCCGCAGCCGCACCGACCGTCGCTCGTACGACGGCTTCGACGGCCCGCGCCGTGAGCGCCGCAGCTAGTCGAACAACGCCGTGACACGAAGGCCGGCCGTCGCACATGCGACGGCCGGCCTTCGTGTGTTTGGCTTAGCCGGTCGAGCTTTTCGTAGCCGCCGATTTCACTACCGCCGAGCGAGAGGGAATGCTGTATCCATGACTATCGACAACACTGAGGGTGCCCGCGCGCAGATCGGCGTCACGGGACTGGCCGTCATGGGCTCGAACATCGCCCGCAACTTCGCCCGGCACGGTCACACGGTCGCGCTGCACAACCGCAGCATCGCCAAGACCGACGCCCTCATCGAGGAGCACGGCGGCGAGGGCGACTTCGTCCGCACGGAAACCATCGAGGAGTTCGTGGCTGCGCTGCAGAAGCCGCGCCGCGTGCTGATCATGGTCAAGGCCGGCGACCCCACCGACGCCGTCATCGAGGAACTCGCCTCGGCGATGGAGCCCGGTGACATCATCATCGACGGCGGCAACGCCCTGTACACGGACACGATCCGCCGCGAGGCCTCCCTCCGGGATCGTGGCCTGCACTTCGTCGGCGCCGGCATCTCCGGCGGCGAGGAGGGCGCACTGAACGGCCCGTCGATCATGCCGGGCGGACCGAAGGAGTCCTACCAGGCGCTGGGCCCGCTGCTCGAGTCGATCGCCGCGCAGGTCGACGGCACCCCCTGCTGCACGCACATCGGCCCCGACGGGTCCGGGCACTTCGTGAAGATGGTCCACAACGGCATCGAGTACGCCGACATGCAGCTGATCGGCGAGGCGTACAACCTGTTCCGCGACGCCCTCGGCTACGACGCCGACCAGGTCGCCGACGTGTTCACCGAATGGAACGCGGGCGACCTCGAGAGCTACCTCGTCGAGATCACCGCGGAGGTGCTGCGGCAGAAGGACGCGAAGACCGGCAAGGCCCTCGTCGACGTGATCGTCGACGCCGCCGAGCAGAAGGGCACCGGCCGCTGGACCGTCAAGTCCGCCCTCGACCTCGGTGTCCCCGTCACCGGCATCGCCGAGGCCGTGTTCGCCCGCGCCCTGTCCGGTGCCCGCGACCAGCGCAAGGCCGCGGTCGGTCTCGCCTCCGGCCGGCTGGCCGACAAGCCCGCCGACGCCGCACAGTTCACCGAGGACATCCGGCAGGCCCTGTACGCGTCGAAGGTCGTGGCCTACGCGCAGGGATTCGACCAGATCGCGGCGGGCAGCGCCGAATACGACTGGGACCTGCACCCCGCCGACCTGGCGACGATCTGGCGTGGCGGCTGCATCATCCGCGCCCGGTTCCTCAACCGCATCAAGGACGCGTACGACGAGAACCCGAAGCTGCCGAGCCTGATCCTGGCCCCGTACTTCCGGGACGCCATCGAGACGGCCATCGACAGCTGGCGCCGCGTGGTGTCCACCGCCACCCTGCTGGGGATCCCGGTGCCGGCGTTCGCGTCGTCGCTGTCCTACTACGACGCCCTGCGCGCCGAGCGGCTGCCCGCCGCCCTGACGCAGGGGCAGCGGGACTTCTTCGGCGCCCACACCTACGAGCGGGTCGACGCCGAGGGCAAGTTCCACACCCTCTGGAGCGGTGACCGCAGCGAAGTGCAGGCCTGACCCTCCCCGATCGACCGTCCCCGGCCGTGGCGTACCGCAGGTACGTCACGGCCGGGCCGCGCCGTGGGCAGACCACGGCCGAGCGGTCGGGTGCCCCGCCGCGGAGGCGGTAGCCTTCTGGATATGCCCGAAGACGAGTTCGCCTCGCCCGCACCGGTGGGTGAGACGTTCCTCGCGCTCGGTCTCCCCGCGGTGATGACCCACGCCCTCGCCCGCGGCGGCATCGCCGCACCGTTCCCGATCCAGGCGGCCACCATTCCCGACGTCCTCGAGGGCCGGGACGTGCTGGGCCGGGCGCCGACCGGGTCCGGGAAGACCCTCGCGTTCGGGTTGCCGATGCTCGTGCGCCTCAAGGGCGCCGCCGGCAGGCGTGGGTACCCGCGCGGCGTCGTGCTGGTGCCCACCCGCGAACTGGCGCTGCAGATCGAACGCGCCCTGGACGAGCCGGCCCTGTCGGTGGGGTTGCGGGTGGCGAACGTCGTCGGCGGGGTTCCGATCAAACGGCAGGTCGAGACGCTGTCGCGGGGTGTCGACCTGCTGATCGCGACGCCGGGTCGCCTCGCCGACCACCTGGCGCAGGGCTCGGTGTCCCTGGACGACGTGACGGTGCTGGCACTCGACGAGGCCGACCACATGGCCGACCTGGGGTTCCTGCCGCAGGTCACGGCGATCCTCGACAAGACCCCTGCCGGGGGGCAGCGGCTGCTGTTCTCGGCGACCCTGGACGGGGAGGTCGACACCCTCGTCCGCCGGTACCTGCACGACCCGGTGACGCATTCGACTGCGCCGGCCGCGGCGGCGGTGCCGACGATGCGGCACCACCTGCTGTACGTCGACCGGCAGGACAAGTATTCCGTTGTGGCACATATCGGTTCACGACCGGGCCGGACGTTGATGTTCGTGCGTACCAAATACGGCGTGGACCGGGTGGCGCAGGAACTGCACGCCGCCGGCGTCGCGGCCGGCGCCCTGCACGGCGGAAAGGCCCAGAACAACCGCACCCGCACCCTGGCCTCGTTCGCCGACGGCACCACCCCCGTCCTGGTGGCCACCGACGTGGCGGCCCGCGGCATCCACGTGGACGGCATCACGCTCGTCGTCCACGTCGATCCGCCCACCGAGGCCAAGGACTACCTGCACCGGGCGGGACGCACCGCCCGCGCGGGCGAGTCCGGCGTCGTGGTCACCCTCGTCACCGAGGACGAGCGGGACGCGGTCGAGAAGCTGACCCGCAAGGCCGGTCTCGACATCACCGGCACCCCGGTGCGGCCGGGTGACCGGGTGCTGGCAGAGCTCACCGGGGCCCGCCGCCCCACCGGCAAGGCGGTCGCCGCACCGGACACCCGGGCGCCCGCGCAGGACACCCCGAGGAAGGGCAGGCAGGCGCACGACCCCGCGGGTCGCGCCGCCCGCCGCGGCAGGCCCGGCGACAGCGGGGCGGCCCGGTCGGGTGCACGCCGCGGCCGGAAACCCGGACCTGCGTCAACTCCCCACGGACACCGCAACCGCGGGGCACACTGAGAGGCATGTCCCTGCCGTTCGCGTCGGTCGTGTGCGCGCTGATCGCGGCGCTGTTGTTCGCGTGCGCGTCGGTCGCGCAGCAGAGTGCGGCGTCCGAGGTCCCCGAGGACGCCGCGTTCCTGTCCACCCTGCTGCGCAGTCCCCGCTGGTGGGCCGGCATCTTCGGCGACGGCGGCGGCTACGTGATGCAGGCGGTGGCGCTGGCGCTGGGGTCGGTTCTCGTGGTGCAGCCGCTGCTGGTCACCGCGCTGCTGTTCGCGTTGCCGCTGTCGGCGAAATTCTCCGGGTACCGGCTCAGCCGCACCACCTGGGCGCTCGCCGTCGCGCTGGCCGTCGCGCTCGCGATCTTCCTGGTGATCGGCGACCCCACCGAGGGCAACATCGACGCCCCGTTCCGGGAATGGGTGGTGCCCCTCGGCATCCTGCTCGCCGTGGTGGCGGTCGCGGCCGCGGCGGGAATGACGAAGATCGACCCCGGGTGGCGGGCCCTGCTGCTCGGCGGGGCGGGCGGCATCCTGTACGGGGTGGCCGTCGCGTTCACCAAGTATGTCGTCGAACTCGTCCCCCGCGGGTTGTGGGCGGTGCTGAGCAGCTGGCAGGCGTGGGCGCTGGTCGCCGCCGGGCTGGCCGGGGTGTATCTGCAGCAGCGCGGCTTCCAGGTGGGGCCGCTGTCCGCGTCGCTGCCCGCGCTGACCATCGCCGAACCGCTCGCCGCCGTGTTCCTCGGCATGACCGTCCTCGACGAACGCCTGCGGGTCGAAGGCCCCGGACTCGTGGTGGTCGGCTGCTCGGTCGCCGTGATGCTGGTGGCCACGATCGGACTGTCCAGGTCGCAGGCCCAGCGGACATCCGACACCGCTGCAATTTCCCCGGTATCGTCCTGAAATGTGCAGTTCCTCGACGGGCATCGCCCTCCCTATGACCTGACGTACGACGACGTGTTCCTGGTGCCGAACCGCACCGAGGTCACGTCGCGATTCGACGTCGACCTGGCCACCGCGGACGGTTCGGGCACCACCATCCCGATCGTCGTCGCCAACATGACGGCGGTGTCCGGGCGCCGCATGGCCGAAACCGTCGCCCGCCGTGGCGGTCTGGTGGTCCTCCCGCAGGACCTTCCCGCCCGCGCCGTCGCGGAGACCGTGTCCTTCGTCAAGAGCAGGCACCTGGTCGCCGACACCCCGGTCACCCTCGGCCCCGACGCGGCCGTGTCCGACGCGCTGGCGCTGCTGCCGAAGCGAGCGCACGGCGCCGTTGTCGTCGTCGAGGACGACCGCCCCGTCGGTGTCGTCACCGAAGCCTCCTGCGCGGACGTCGACCGGTTCGCGCGACTGCGCGCGGTGGCGCTCACCGACTTCGTCACCGCCCCCGTCTCCGCGTCGCCGCGCGAGGTGTTCGAACTCCTCGACGGCACGCACGACGCCCTCGCGGTGATCGTGCACCCGGACGGCACACTCGCCGGCGTCCTCACCCGCACCGGCGCCATCCGGGACGGCATCTACCAGCCCGCCGTCGACGGCAACGGGAATCTGCGGGTGGCCGCGGCCGTCGGCGTCAACGGCGACGTCGCCGCGAAGGCGCGCGCCCTCGTCGACGCCGGGGCCGACCTGCTGGTCGTCGACACCGCCCACGGTCACCAGCAGAAGATGATCGACGTCCTCGGCGCACTGAAGAAGGCCGATCTCGGGGTGCCGCTGGTCGCAGGCAACGTCGTGTCCGCCGCCGGCACCCGGGACCTGATCGACGCGGGCGCCGACATCGTGAAGGTCGGGGTCGGGCCGGGCGCGATGTGCACGACCCGCATGATGACCGGGGTGGGCAGGCCGCAGTTCTCCGCCGTCGAGGAATGCGCCGCGCAGGCCCGCGCGATGGGTGCGCACGTGTGGGCGGACGGAGGCGTCCGTCACCCCCGCGACGTGGCGCTCGCCCTGGCCGCGGGCGCGTCGAACGTGATGATCGGGTCGTGGTTTGCCGGCACCTACGAGTCGCCCGGCGACCTGCGCGTGGACCAGTCCGGCAACGCGTACAAGGAGAGCTTCGGGATGGCCTCCAAGCGCGCGGTCGCGGCGCGGACCGCCACCGACACCGCGTTCGACCGGGCCCGGAAAGGGCTGTTCGAGGAGGGTATTTCGAGTTCCCGGATGCGCCTGGACCCGGAACGTCCCGGCGTCGAGGACCTCATCGACCACATCTGTTCCGGGGTGCGCAGCACCTGCACGTACGCGGGCGCGCGGACGCTGGCGGAACTGCACGAGCGGGCCGTTCTCGGTGTGCAGTCCGCCGCCGGGTTCGCCGAGGGCCGCCCGCTGCCTTCCGGCTGGTGACGACTGCATCCTGAAGTGCCGGTGGGTGTCCTGTTCCACGGAACCGGACATCCCCCGGTATCATGGGTCGCTCAACCACACCAGTTCTCGGCGCCGGACCCGTCCGGGCCGTCGAGGCCGAACGAGAGGACTCCGGTGCCCGCGGCACCCACATACGCAGCAAGCGCTCCCCCCGCCGTCTCCGGGAGTGTCGTCCCCTCCTGCTCCGTGGAATCGGACTCCGATTCCGCCGGTTCGGAGGGCTCCTCTATCGAGCCGGGTGACAAACCCGGCGACCCCCGTTCCTCCGCTCGGCGGCGATGACCCATGGACATCGCGCTCAGCATTCTCGCTCTGCTCGGCTTTCTCGCCCTGACCGCGGGTACCGCGTTGTTCGTGGCGGCCGAGTTTTCCCTCACCGCCCTCGAACGCAGCACCGTCGACTCGCACGCCCGCACCGGTGACCGGCGGGCCCGGCAGGTGCAGCACGCCCACCGCACGCTGTCGTTCCAGTTGTCAGGGGCGCAGCTCGGCATCACGATCACCACGCTGATCACCGGCTACCTGTCCGAACCGGTCCTCGCCCGCTTCATCACCCCGGTACTGTCCGCGATCGGGTTCAGTGAATCGGCCGCCGCAGCAACGTCTTTGGTGATCGCCCTGATTCTCGCGACGTCGTTCTCGATGGTGTTCGGCGAGCTCGTCCCGAAGAACCTCGCCATCGCGCACCCCCTGCCCACGGCGCGGGCGACGGCCGGGATGCAGGCCGCGTTCTCGCTGATCTTCAAATGGGCCATCAACGGGCTCAACGGAAGCGCGAACTGGCTGGTGCGACGCCTCGGCATCGAACCGGCCGAGGAGTTGCGGTCCGCGCGGTCCCCGCAGGAACTCGGTTCGCTCGTGCGGACGTCCGCGCAGCGCGGCGCCATCGACAAGGGCACCGCACTGCTGGTCAACCGCTCGCTGCGGTTCGGCGAACGCACCGCGGAGGAACTGATGACCCCGCGCGTGAAGATCGAAACCCTGTCCACCACGGACACGGTGGCCGACCTGATCGACACCGCCGCCCGCACCGGCTTCTCCCGCTTTCCGGTCGTCGACGGCGACCTGGACGACGCCGTCGGCATCGTCCACATCAAGCACGCGTTCGCGGTGACCGCGCAACGCCGCCGCACCACCCGCCTCAACACGCTGGCCCAGAGGGTGCCGGTGGTGCCGTCCAGCCTGGACGGCGACACCCTGATGGAACGGATCCGGTCCGACGGCATGCAGGTCGCGTTCGTCGTCGACGAATACGGCGGCACCGCCGGAATGGTCACGATGGAGGACCTGATCGAGGAAATCGTCGGCGACGTCCGCGACGAGCACGACGAACCGGAGATCGACGTCCAGCGGATCGGCGACAGCTGGTCCTGCTCCGGGCTGCTGCGCGTCGACGAGATCTCCGAGACCACCGGCTACACCGCACCCGAGGGGGAATACGAAACCCTCGGCGGTCTCGTGCTCACCGAACTCGGACGGATCCCCGACGAGGGCGACGAGGTGCAACTCCCGCTGTACGAGGGGGCGCACGACCCCGGCGGCCGGTGGGTCGCCACCGTGACCCACATGGACGGCAGGCGCATCGACCGGGTGCTGCTCACCCCGAAACCCGACGAGACCACCGACACCCGCAGCGAGGAGGACGACGATGAGTGACCTGTTCGGTGTGCTGCTCACGTTCGTGCTGCTCGCGGGCAACGCGTTCTTCGTCGGCGCCGAGTTCGCGCTGATCTCGGCCCGCCGCGACCGGCTCGAGGCCCTCGAGTCGCAGGGTAAGAAACGCGCCCGCACCGTGATCCTCGCGGGCGAGAACCTGTCGCTGATGCTGGCTGCCGCGCAGCTCGGCATCACCATCTGCTCGATCCTGCTCGGCAAGGTTGCCGAACCGGCGATCGCACATCTCCTCGAGGTCCCGCTGGACGCGGTCGGGCTGCCCGCCGGACTGCTGCACCCGATCGCGTTCACGATCGCGCTGGCGCTCGTCGTGGTGCTGCACATCCTGCTCGGTGAGATGGTGCCGAAGAACATCGCATTGGCGGGCCCGGAGCGGACGGCGATGCTGCTGATCCCGGTGCACCTGATGTTCATCAAGCTGGCCCGGCCACTGATCTCGTTCTACAACCTGTGCGCCAACCTGACGCTGCGGATGCTGCGGGTGGAGCCGAAGGACGAACTCGACGTCACCGTATCGGCGGTCGAACTGTCCGAGATGATCGGCGAATCCCGGTCCGAAGGACTGATCGACGCGGAGGAACACCGCCGGCTCACCCAGGCGCTGGAGACCACGGACCGAACGGTCACCGAGGTGATGATCCCGCTGAGCGAGGCACGGACCATCCCCCTGACGGAGGGCGGCACCCGGCTCGGCGCCATCGAGCAGGCCGTCGTCGAAACCGGGTACTCCCGGTACCCGGTGCGCGCCGAGGACGGGTCACTGGTCGGGTATCTGCACCTGAAGGACGTGCTCGACGACATCCTCGACGAGGAGGCCGGACCCGACACCCTGATTCCGCGGTCGGACATCCGCCCGCTGCCGCGGATGTCGACCACCACCCCGCTCGCGGAGGCACTGGCCAGTCTGCGCCGTGCCAGCTCCCACCTGGGTGCGGCGGCGGACCCGTCGGGGCAGATCGTCGGCATCGTCGCCCTCGAGGACCTCGTCGAGGAATACGTGGGCACCGTCCGCGACGGCACCCACCGCAACAACGGCGTCAATCCGGGACAGCGAACGAGCTGATCGGATGAACGTTCTGGACGCGTCGGAATGGATCCCTCGCCGCGACCGGCACCGGGCGAGGGTGTCCGCGCTGATCGGGCCGCACGTGGAGCGGCGCGACCGCGGGGAAAGCCACCCGGTGAACGACTTCCTGTTCACGTATTACAGCTACCGGCCGAACCAACTGCTCCGCTGGCACGCCGGATGGGGCACCGTCCTCACCGGCGGGGACGAGTACGCCGAACTCCGCGGATATCACCGCACCGACGCCGGGGTCACCGTCGACCCGGAGTTCCTGCGGCGCCGCTCGGACACGGTCGCCTTCACCGCACGACTGATGGAGGCGACCACCGCGCGGCCCACGCACCTGTCCTGCTTCGGTCTGCACGAGTGGGCGATGGTCTACCGGTCCGAGGAGGTGCGGCACGACAGTGTGCCGCTGCGGCTCGGGGCGGGCGGCACCGACTCCGTGGTGGAGTCACTGCAACTGCGCTGCACCCACTACGACGCGTACCGCTTCTTCACCCCGGCCGCCGAACCGCGGAACAGTGTGCCGCTGACCCGGGCCGACCAGCTGGAGCGGGAGCAGCCCGGGTGCTTGCACGCGTCCATGGATCTGTACAAGTACTGCCACAAGCTGGCGCCGATGATCGACTCGGACCTGACCGTCGACTGCTTCGAACTGGCCCTCGCCGCACGGGAACTCGACATGCGGGCCAGCCCGTACGACCTCAGCGGGTACGGCTACACCCCGATCCCGATCGAGACCCCGCACGGCCGCGCCGAATACGTCCGGGAGCAGGCGGCGCTGGCCGCCCGCGCCGCCCCGCTGCGGGCCGCGTTGCACGACCGGTGCCGCCGGCTGCTCGCTGCCGTGGGGCCGTGACTCCCCCGCTGTCCGACCCCGGGGACTACCTGGCGGCCGGTTCGCTGACCGCCCTCACCGGCGCCGTCGACCGGTTCGACCGCGCGCACGGTCGCGACCCCCGGCGGTGGCGGCTCGCTCCGTCGACGTGTCCCTGACCCGCACCGCGGCATGGCTGCTGACCGCGGACGGCCGAATCGAGGATCCGCCGCCGCCGGCGGTGCCCGGACCCCGCTGTCTCACCGCGCACGGCGACCTGGTCACGGCCCGGCCCGCCCTGGCCGAATTCGACGACTACCCGTTCCCGGCCCGGCCCTGGGGCGGCGACGCCCCCGCCTGGCCCGGGCTCACCCCGTCGCCGTGAACCGTGCGCTCGGTTCCCCGCCCAGATGCCCCGGCGGCAACCGGCGACCGCACAACACGAGGAGCAGGTCCTGGGCGGAACCGCGCAGCGGCGCACCCGCACCGAAGGTCCAGGCCCGATCGTCCGCGGTCAACTGCACGCCCGTCAGGTCGACGCCGAAGTACTTCACGTGCTTCGGGCCGACGCCGCCGAGGACCCGGTCGAGGCGGTCGTCCGGGACCCACCTGCCCAGGCCGAGCGCGACCGACACGTCGAGACCGTGGATCACGTCGTGCGACAGTGCCCCCTCGAAGCCGCCGCCCGGCGGCTTCCACGGGTGCGTGACGTTCTCCTCCAGTGTGCGCAGCAGCGCGTCGGCGGTCAGGGTCCGAGCGTCCTCGCGGGCCTGCGCGTCCGACATCCGGTTGAATTTGCCGCGCGCCTTCACCATCTTCAGCAGGATCCGCGGCGTCGACAGGCGGTACGGCATGGTGATGTGCGCGATCACCTCCCGGGTGCGCCACCCCGCGCACAGCGACGGCGCATCCCATTGCTCCGGCGTCAGTCCCGCCAGCATCGACGCCAGGTCGCGCCGCTCCCCCGCGACCCAGTCCGGTGCCGTATCCCGTGCCATGTCCGTCTCCTCCGGTCGCCGTCTCGTGCTCTACGTAAACAGACCGTGCCCGCCCGCGAAACTCATCGCGCGGCCGTGAAGAATGGCCGGGTGAGCACACACGACTACACGCTGACGGTCACCTGGACCGGCAACCGCGGGACGGGGACGTCGGGCCCGGACACCTACGACCGGGACCACGTGATCGCGGCCGGCGGGAAACCCGATCTGCCGGGCAGCGCCGACCCGTCGTTCCGCGGCGATGCCACCCGCTGGAATCCGGAGGAACTGCTCGTCGCGTCGCTGTCGCAGTGCCACATGCTCTGGTATCTGGGTCTGGCCGCCGCGGCCGGTGTGGTCGTCGTCGACTACCGGGACGACCCGACGGGCACGATGGTCGAACACCCGGACGGGTCAGGCGAATTCACCGAGGTGGTGCTGCATCCCACGGTGACCGTCGCGGAGGCGGCGATGACCGCGCGCGCCGAGTCGCTGCACGCCCGGGCGCACGCGAAGTGCTTCATCGCCCGGTCGGTCGCGTTCCCCGTGCACCACCGGCCGACGGTGGTGACGGCGTGAGCAGGCAGCGGCTGATCGTCGACGTCGACACCGGCATCGACGACTCCCTCGCCCTGCTGTATCTGCTGGCCAGCCCGGAGGCCGAGATCGCGGGCATCGCCAGCACCGCGGGCAACGTGCCCGTCGAGCAGGTCGCGGCGAACAACCTGAACTGGCTCGAACTGTGCGGGGCACCGGACGTCGAGGTGGCGCTCGGTGCCCGGGTGCCGCTGACCTGTCCGCTGCGCACCACCGAGGACACGCACGGCCCGCAGGGCATCGGGTACGCCGTCCTGCCCGCGTCCGGGCGGTCGCTGTCCGAGCGGGACGCGACCACCCTGTGGGTGGACCTGGTCCGGGACGCTCCCGGGGAGCTGACCGGGCTGGTGACCGGGCCGCTGACGAACCTGGCCCTCGCGATCCGCGAGGAACCGGAACTGCCCCGGCTGCTGCGGCGCCTCGTCGTGATGGGCGGGGCGTTCAACCACCCCGGCAACACCACCCCCACCAGCGAATGGAACGTGTCGGTGGACCCGGAGGCGGCCAAGGAAGTGTTCGACGCCTTCTCCGGTCTCCCCGAGGGCAGGCGTCCCATCCTGTGCGGGCTGGACGTCACCGAGACGATCGAGATGACACCGGACCACGTGCGGCGGCTCGCGGAGGCGGCCGGCAGCACCCCCGCCGAGATCATCTCCCCCGACGACGGCCCGCAGGTGCGTTCGACCGCGAGCAACGCCGTGATCCGGCACCTGTCCGACGCCATCCGGTTCTACATGGACTTCCACCGCACCCACGACCAGGGATTCCTCGCGCACATGCACGACCCGTTCGCGGCGGCCGTGGCACTGAACCCGGCGATCACCCGGACCCGGCCCGCGACCGTCGACGTCGAACTGCACGGCCGCCTCACCCGCGGCACCACGGTCGCCGACTGGGTGGGCCACTGGAACCGGGAACCCAACGTCGACATCGCGGTGAGCACCGACCCGGCCGCATTCTTCGACGATCTCGTCGACCGGGTCGGGCGCTTCGCGAAATCAGTCGGCTGAGGAGTCCGTACCGTCGAACGCGTCGAGGATCTCGGCGGCGGCCAGCGCCGCCGTCAGGGACCCGTCCCGCACCCGCTGTTCGACGTCGCCGCGGATCGCCTTGACCCTCGTGTTCGACGCGAGGCGGCGCAGCAGCTGGTCGTTGACCATCGTCCACGTCCAGTCCACCTGCTGGCGGCGCCGGTTCTCCTCGAACTGACCGGCCGCGGTCAGCACCTCACGGTGCTTGCAGACGGTGTTCCAGAAGTCCTCGAGACCGACACCCTCGAGACCGCTCATCGTGATCACCGGGGGCGTCCAGACGGCGTCGTGCGGATAGATCAGGCGCAGCGCCCCGGCGAGTTCCCGGGCGGCGCCCTTCGCCTCCCGCTCGTGCTTGCCGTCCGCCTTGTTCACGGCGACGAGGTCGGCGAGTTCGAGGACACCCTTCTTGATGCCCTGCAACTGGTCGCCGGTGCGGGCCAAGGTGAGGAAGCAGAAGCAGTCCACCATGTTCGCGACCGTCACCTCGGACTGCCCGACACCGACCGTCTCGACGAGGATCACGTCGAAACCGGCCGCCTCGAGCAGCACGATCGTCTCGCGGGTCGCCTTCGCGACCCCGCCGAGGGTCCCCGACGTCGGGGACGGCCGGATGTAGGCGTCCTTCTCGACGGTCAGCCGCGCCATCCGCGTCTTGTCGCCCAGGATCGACCCGCCGGTGCGCGTCGACGACGGGTCGACGGCCAGGACCGCCACCCGGTGCCCCTGCCCGATCAGGTGCATCCCGAGCGCGTCGATGAACGTGGACTTCCCGACGCCGGGCACCCCGGTGATCCCGACCCGGTGCGCCTTCCCCGACTCCGGCAGCAGCTCGAGCAGCAGCCGCTGCGCCGCCTCCCGGTGATCGGTGCGGGTGGATTCGACCAGGGTGATGGCCTTCGCCAGGCCGGCGCGCTGATTGGCGCGCACGGCCTGGGCGAGGGCATCGATGTCGACTGGAGGCCGCCCCATGCTATTCCGGGGTGCCCGTCAGGTCGTGGCCGAGCTGCGCGGCCAGCTTCTCGAGCAGACCGCTGGCGGCGTCCGCGATGACCGTCCCGGGTGGGAAGATCGCCGCGGCACCGGCCTCGTACAGTTCGGCGAAATCGCCGGGCGGGATGACGCCACCGACCACGATCATGATGTCGGGGCGTCCCGCCGCCGCGAGTGCTTCCCGGAGCGCAGGCACCAGCGTGAGGTGACCTGCGGCCAGCGACGACACACCGACCACGTGGACGTCGTTGTCGGCCGCCTGGTTGGCGACCTCTTCCGGGGTCTGGAACAGCGGTCCGACGTCCACGTCGAATCCGATGTCCGCGAAGGCCGTGGCGATCACTTTCTGGCCGCGGTCGTGACCGTCCTGCCCCATCTTCGCGATGAGGACACGGGGACGCCGGCCCTCCTCCTCTGCGAACTTCTCGACGAGTTCGGTTGCCTTGTTGATGTTGTCGACCTTCCCGGCCTCGTCCCGGTACACCCCGCTGATGGTGCGGATCTCGGCCTGGTGACGCCCGTATACCTTCTCCAGCGCCTCGGAGATCTCCCCGACCGTGGCCTTCGCCCGGGCCGCATCGATCGCCAGCGCCAGCAGATTGTTCTCCATACCACCCTCGGTGGCGGCGGCGGCGCGGCTCAGTTCCGCGAGCGCCGCCTCGACGGCTCCCGAGTCCCGGTCGGCGCGCAGCCGGTCCAGTTTCTCGAGCTGTTCCTTGCGGACCCGCGAGTTCTCGACCTTGAGGACCTCGATCTCGTCGGCCTCGTCCGGCACGTACTTGTTGACGCCGATCAGCGGCTGCCGGCCGGAGTCGATACGGGCCTGGGTGCGGGCCGCGGCCTCCTCGATGCGCAGCTTCGGGATGCCCTCGCTGATCGCCTGCGCCATGCCGCCGGCTTCTTCGACCTCGGCGATGTGCGCGCGCGCCCGGTTCGCCAGCTGGTGGGTGAGCCACTCGACGTAATGCGAACCGCCCCAGGGGTCGATGGGACGGACGGTCCCCGACTCCTGCTGCAGCAGCAACTGGGTGTTGCGGGCGATGCGGGCGGAGAAGTCCGTCGGCAGGGCGAGGGCCTCGTCGAGTGCGTTGGTGTGCAGCGACTGGGTGTGCCCCTGGGTCGCCGCCATCGCCTCGACGCACGTGCGGGCCACGTTGTTGTACACGTCCTGCGCGGTCAGCGACCAGCCGGACGTCTGCGAGTGGGTGCGCAGCGACAACGATTTCGCGGACTTCGGTTCGAACTTCGCGACCAGTTCACTCCACAGCAGGCGGCCGGCGCGGAGCTTCGCGACCTCCATGAAGAAGTTCATGCCGATCGCCCAGAAGAACGACAGCCGCGGCGCGAACTTGTCGATCTCCATGCCCGCGTCGAGGCCGGCGCGGATGTATTCGACACCGTCCGCGAGGGTGTACGCCAACTCCAGGTCGGCGGTGGCTCCGGCTTCTTGGATGTGGTAGCCGGAGATGGAGATCGAGTTGAACTTCGGCATCTTCGCGCTGGTGTACGCGAAGATGTCGGAGATGATCCGCATCGACGGCTTCGGCGGGTAGATGTAGGTGTTGCGGACCATGAACTCCTTCAGAATGTCGTTCTGAATGGTTCCGGCCAGCTGCTCCGGGGCGACACCCTGCTCCTCGGCGGCCACGACGTACAGCGCGAGGATCGGCAGCACCGCACCGTTCATGGTCATCGAGACGCTGACACTGTCGAGCGGGATGTGGTCGAACAGCTGACGCATGTCCAGGATCGAGTCGATCGCCACCCCGGCCATGCCGACGTCGCCTTGCACGCGCGGGTGGTCGGAGTCGTAGCCGCGGTGTGTGGCCAGGTCGAACGCCACCGACAGACCCTTCTGCCCGGCCGCGAGGTTGCGGCGGTAGAAGGCGTTGGATTCGGCGGCGGTGGAGAAGCCCGCGTACTGGCGGATCGTCCACGGCTGGTTCACGTACATGGTGGGGTACGGCCCGCGCACGAACGGCGCGGCGCCCGGGAAACTGCCGAGCGGGTAGCCTTCGGCCTCGGCGGCGTCCCGGTCGGCCTTGGTGTAGACCGGTTTGACGTCGATGCCCTCGGGGGTGGACCACACCACCTGTTCCGGGCTGTAGTGGTTCGCCGCCGCGGCGGACGCGATCAGCTCGTCCGTCTGCTCCGGCGTCGGAGCGGACGGCTGCGGAGACTGCGGATCCTCCAGTGGCACTTCGGCAAAGCTGCCGATCGCGTGCTTGACCTCGCGAGTAGTCACTTCTTGCTCCCTGTGTCGCCCGAGGAGTCGCTCGGGCTCTCGATGGTGTCGAGCAGGCCGGACAGGACCGAGACTGCGTCGATGCGGGCGGTGACGAATCCGTCGGGCCGGGCGGCGCCGTCCGCGTCGGCGACGACCTTCTCCGGGCCGGCGAGCAGCACGGTGCCGATTCCGGCGGCGCGCAGTTCCTCCACCGCGGCCGTGGCCTCGGCGGCGTACCGCTTGTCGGTACCGCAGATCACGGCGATCCCGGCGCCGGAATCCTTCGCGGCGGCGGCGATGCTGCCGTCACCGATCGCGAGGGGTCCGGGGTTGAGGGCCTCGATGCCACCCGACGCCAGCAGGTTCGCGCTGAACGTGGTCCGCACGTTGTGCTCGGCGACGGGTCCGAGGGGGGCCAGGAAGACGGCAGGTCGCGCACCGTGGGCCGCCAGGTACGCGTCGGAGCGGTCCCGCAGCGCCTCGAACGCGGCGGCGTACCGGGCGACGCGGCCCGTGTCGGAGGCGCCCGCGGGCAGCGGGGCCTCGCCGAGGTTCGGGAACTCGTTGACCCCGGTGACCGTGGTCTTGCGGTGCGCGATGTCCGAATCACGTTGCGCGCGAGTGGAAGAGATGCGTTCGCCGATCAGGCCCGCGTCGAGGGCGGCGAGGTAACCGCCGGCCGCCTCGATCTGCTGGAAGAACTCCCACGCCTTGGCCGCCACCTGCTGGGTGAGGTCCTCGACGTACCAGGACCCGGCCGCGGGATCGAGCACCCGGCCGAGGTGCGACTCCTCGAGCAGCAGCAGCTGGGTGTTGCGGGCGATGCGCGCGGCGAAGGTCTTCGACACCCCCAGCGCCCCGGCGGGCAGTGCGGAGTCGAACGGGAGCACCGTGACGGCGTCCGCGCCGCCGACACCGGCACCGAACGCGGCGAGGGTGGTGCGGAGCATGTTCACCCACGGGTCGCGCTGCGCCATCATGGCGGCGGACGTGACGGCGTGCTGCGGGGCGCCACCGAAGTCGGAGGCGCCGCACACCTGGGCGATCCGCGCCCACACCAGCCGCGCGGCACGGAACTTGGCGATGGTCTGGAACTGGTCGTCGGTGGCCGAGAACCGGAAGCCGAGCTGCCCGAGCGCCTGCCCGATGGTCAGTCCGCTCGCGGTGAGCACCCGCAGGTACTCGAGACCGGCCGCGATCGACGCGCCGAGTTCCTCGGCGTCGGAGGCGCCGGCGTCGTGGAATGCGGTGCCGTCCACGGCGATCGCCCGCACGCTCTCGGACCGGGCGGCGGCCTCGGTGGCGAGGGTCACCGCGTCACCGAGTTCCACGTCGGCGGTGCCGGCGAACGCGCTCGTGAGCGGTGCGACCCCGAGGTCGACGCGCACCGCGGTGCGGTCGGTGACCCCGTCTCCGGCGGCGGCACGCGCGTCGAGCAGCGCGAACAGCGCCCGCGCCGCGAGCGGTGCGTCGGTGCCGGCGTCGAGGGTCAGCGGGGCCAGGTCGAGGAGCACACCGTCGAGGGCCGTCTCCAGGGACCGGACGGGAAGGTCGGCGCCGCCGACGGCGAGCCACAGGGCGCTGACACCGTTCTCCAGGGAGTCCAGGACGGAGCGGTTGACGTCCGCCGCCTCCGCGCCGTCACCGAAGCGGGCGCTGACCAGCCAGCCGGCGTTGACGTCGCGGGTGGCGTCGGCGCCGCGCACGTAAGGGAAGGTGCCGGGCAGGGGCTGCTCCGGGCGCTCGTCGCGGGGGCTGTACAGCGGTGCGACGGTGACACCGTCGTAGGTGACGGTCTCGAGGAGCTTCTGGGGTTCCGGACCGAGTTCCGCGGCGTCGATCCGACGCGACTTCGCGAGGACTCCGGCCACGGAGTGCTGCCAGTCGGCGTATGCCCGCGCAGCTTCCTCGGTTTCTGAAGCTAGTGACACGGTGTCGGCTTCCTCTCCCTGATGAGCGATCGATCAATACGTTGTGTGACTGTGATGCTAGCCGCAGTTCGGCGCCCCCTATCGTGAGGATCACCACACGATGAATAACCTCAGGTCATGAGCATTGCGCACGAACCGGCGGTGACCGGTCGCACGAACACCCAGCGGCTGTTCGGGCTCGGTGCACCGACCCGGGACGTCGACGACCGCGGCGAACCACTCAATCGTATGAGCATGGACATCTCCGCGCTCGCCGCGAAGACCGCCGACATCTCCTACGGCGGCGTCCTCACCGTGCTGCTCGACGACCTCCTCGGATTCACCGTGTGGGACCGGCGCGGAACACGCGACGGCCTGGTCACGGCCGAGTTGTCGATGGACGTCGTCACGCCCCGGCGGTGGCAGGGCCCGACGCTGCGGGCGGAGAGCCGGCTCCTCGCGGTCACCGCCGACGGCGGCACCTCCACCGCGAGCGTCCACGATGCGGCGGGCACCCTGATCGCCACCGGCACCCTGTGGGGCAACTTCGTGGACCTGCCTGCGCCGGCGCCGGACGGAGCGCCCCTTCCCGACTTCCCGGAACCGGGGGTCGCGCCGCTCGACTGGATCGGCGGGCGGATCGAGGACGCCGGTGCCCGGGTGGTGGTGCCGGCGAACCCGCTGATCGCGAACAAACTCGGGTTCGTGCACGGCGGCGTCCAGGCCTGCGCGATGGACCTCGCGGCGAGCGCGGCCCTGAGCAGGCAGGGCGCGGACATGGACACCGCGTCCGTGCGGATCAACTATTTCCGCTCGGTTCCCCTGGACTGCGACACGACGTTCACCGCGGACGTGATCCGGGCGGGCCGCGCGGTGGCGGCGACCCGGGTGGCCGGGACGTCGGGCGGGCGGGTGTGTGTCGAGGCGACCGTGACCGGGCGCCGCCGCCTGCCCTGACCGGCGCGCGGCGCCCCGCACCGGTCTCCCGGGTAGCCTGGTGCCCTGTGAAGAGACGCCTCGGGGACCGCAGGGTGATCGGCGTCGCAGTACTGGCAGTCGCGCTGGTCGTCGTGGCGCTGCTGGCCCCGCATCCGTCCGTGCTGCAGGTGCGGGAATGGGCGCACTCCGTCGGTCCCGCCTTCCCTCTCGTCTTCTTCGCCGTGCACGCGGTGGTGACGGTGTTCCCGTTCCCGCGCACGGTGTTCACGCTCAGTGCCGGATTGCTGTTCGGCGCGTGGCTGGGCATCGCGATCGCGGTGCTGGCCTCGACACTGAGCGCGGTGCTCGCCCTCTACCTGGTGCGTGCCGTCGGCCGGGACGTGGTGTGGCAGCGCATCTCCAACCCGACGATCCGGCGGGTGGACGAGCGGATCGCCCGGCGCGGCTGGCTCGCCGTCGGGTCGCTGCGGCTGATCGCGTTCGTCCCGTTCTCCGTGGTGAACTACTGCGCCGGCGTGTCCTCGATCCGGCTGGTCCCGTACGTGCTGGCCACCGTGATCGGTGTGCTGCCCGGAACCGTCGGCATCGTCGTGCTCGGCGACGCCCTCACCGGGGAGACGAAGCCGGGACTTCTGGTGCTGTCCGCGGTATGTATCGCCCTCGGCATCGCCGGGCTGGTGGTGGATTCCCGGCGGCCGCTGGACGGTTCCGGCGACGAGGTGCCGGAACCGGCCGTCGACCGCCCCGCCGAGGACGAGTCAATCCCGCAGCCTTGATCTCTCAAAGTCAAGCTTTGAGTCTTGACATCGATATATCCAGTTTCTAACCTTGACTCATGTTCGTGTTGACGGTCGACCAGCGCGGCAGTCGCCGCGACATCGACCGTGTCGCCCAACTCCTCACCGAATTCGCGAACCGCGACCTCGTCCGCCCGTTCCAGCGGACCGCCGGCGACGAGGTCCAGGCCGTCGTCGCGGACCCGGCGACCGTCGTCGACCTCGCCCTCGACCTCGTCGCCCGCGAACACTGGAGCATCGGCATCGGCGCCGGACCCGTCGAGGAACCCCTCCCCGCCGAGACCCGGGCCGGACGCGGCCCCGCGTTCGAGTCCGCGCGGATCGCCGTCGACCGCGCCAAGAGCGCCCCCGGCCGGGTGGCCGTCGAGGGCACCGACCCGGACGCCGCCGCCGACGCGGACACCGCGCTCGCCCTCGTCGCGGTCCTCGTCGCGCGCCGCACCGAGGAGGGCCGCGAGGCCGTCGAGCAGATGCGCCGCGGCGCCACCCAGACCGAAGCGGCCCGCGCGCTGGGCATCAGCAAGCAGGCCGTCTCCCAACGCCTCTCCACCGCGGGCTGGCACGTCGAGACCGCGGGACGACGACTGGCCGAACGACTCCTACGCAAGGCGGACACGTGACGACCCTCGCCCTCCTCGCCCTCGGCGTCGCCGCGCTCGCACCGCTGGTGCTCGCGGCACCCCGAGCCCCCCGCTGGATGTCGCAGTGGGCGGCGCCGATCGTGGTCGTGCTCGCCCTGGCCGTCGCGGCGGTCGCCGCGTCCGCCGCCGCACCGGTCACCGGGTTCGCCCTCGCCGCGACCCTCGTCCTGTGCGTCGCGGCCGCGACCACCGGCGGGGCGCCCCTCGTACTGGCCGCGTTCCGCATCGCGCGCCGCCAGCCCGACGCCGGATCCGACCCGCGGCCCGACGCCGGCCCGCTGCGCGGCGGACGGATCATCGGCCTCCTCGAGCGTGCCGCCGTCGCCGTCTCGATCCTCGCCGCCTGGCCGGAGGGCATCGCCGTCGTCCTGGCGGTCAAGGGACTGGCCCGCTACCCGGAACTGCGCGAACCGCACGCGTCGGAACAATTCATCATCGGCACGTTCACCAGCGTGCTCTGGGCGATCGCGGTGTGCGGAACGGGACGCGCCCTCATCACGTAACCCCTCCGGGTCCGGAAACCTTCACCCCGGGGGTGCGCGAGACCAGCCCTGGGGGTGCTGGGTTCCCGCCTCGGCGCGGACGAGAGTCGTACTCGTCCAGTCCGAGGGAGAGAACATCCGTGCCTACCGATTTCGTGTCACACGTCCGCGCCCAGGTCGCCGTGTACGGCGACGACCGGTCCTACGTCTACCACCGTGAGGTCGGCCGGGAACTCGTCGCCGAGGCGGTGACCTACCGCGAACTGGACCGCGACGCCCGCGCGCTGGCGGTGTGGCTGTCGACGCGGCCCGAGTCCGCACACCCGGTGATGCTGCTGTACGTCGACGGAATCGACTTCCTCCGCGCGTTTCTCGGATGCCTCTACGCCGGGGTGGTCGCCGTGCCCGCCCCGGTCCCGCACGACGCGCGCAGCATGCAGCGGGTCGCAACGATGTTCGCGGACGCCGACGTGCGCCTCGTGCTCACCACGTCCGCGGTCGCCGAACCGCTCGACAGCTGGATCCGCGAGTCCGGGCTCGACGCCACGGTCTCCGTCGCCACCACCGACACCGCCGAACTCGGTCACCCCGACCGCTGGCGCCTGCCCGTCCTCGACGCGGGCACCCTGGCCTTCCTCCAGTACACCTCCGGTTCCACCAGCGAACCGAAGGGCGTGATGGTGACCCACGGAAACCTGCTGCACAACGCGGCCGCCATCGCCGTCGCCACCGGTGGCGACGACACGGTGACCGTCGCCGGCTGGCTCCCGCACTTCCACGACATGGGCCTCATCGGCATGCTGCTGTCGCCGCTCTACGCCGGCGGCAACCTCGCGTTCATGTCGCCGACGGCCTTCCTCAAACGGCCGGTGCGCTGGTTGCAGCTGATCGACCGGTACCGCGCCGACATGACCCTCGGCCCGAACTTCGCGTACGACCTCGTCGCCCGCCGGATCCCCGACGACCAACTGACCGGACTGGACCTGTCCTCGGTGCGGGTGGCCCTGAACGGGGCCGAACCCATCCGGCCTCGCACCCTCGACGCCGTGATCGACCGGCTCGGGCCCGTCGGCTTCCGGGCGGGCGCCTTCCTGACCGCGTACGGCATGGCCGAGGCGACGCTGCTCGCCACCGCGAGCGAGGTCGGCTGCGCCCCGAGATATCTCGATGTCGACGCGGCTGCGCTGGAGGGCCACGAGCTGGCCCCGAAGGCCGGCGGCGCCCGGCTGGCCGGCAGCGGCAGGCCGTTCGGGTGCGACATCCGCATCGTCGACCCGGACACCGGCCGGGAGCAACCGCCCGGCCGGGTCGGGGAGATCTGGATCTCCGGCGGCAGCGTCGCCGCCGGCTACTGGAATCGGCCCGACGAGACCGCGGAGAAGTTCCATGCCGCCCTCGACGGCGACGGACCGTACCTGCGCACCGGCGACCTCGGGGTGTTCGACGACGGGCACCTCTACGTCACCGGCCGCCTGAAGGACCTGCTGATCGTCAACGGCCGCAACCTGTACCCGCAGGACGTCGAGGAGGCCGTGCGGGACCTGCATCCGGCGCTCACCGGTTCCGCCGGGGTGGTGTTCTCGCTCGACACCGGGCAGCACGAGCGGCTGCTGGTGATCCACGAGGTCAGGACCGCGCTGATCGACGACCTGACACTGCCCGCACTCGCCCGCCGGATCAGGCTCTGCGTCGCCCGGACCTTCGACGTCCACGCGCCGAGCGTGGTGCTGGTCGACCGCCGCGGCGTGCACCGCACCACCAGCGGGAAGGTCCAGCGCAGATCGATGCGCGCCTCGTTCCTCCGGTCCCGCGTCGACGCCGTCCTGCACGAGGACATCGACCCGGCGGTGCAGCGCCTCCGGACCATCACCGCCGTGCCCGCCTGACCCCGATCACCGACCAGGAGAACCCGATGCCCGTCCCCCAGCAGATCACCCGCCGCGACCTCGCCCCCGTCATCGACTGGCTCGCAGGCCGGGTCGCCGACCACACCGAACGGCCGGTGTGCGACGTCGATCCGCACCTCCCCCTCGCCGAGCTGGGAATCGAATCGGTGTCCGCGGTGAGCCTGTGCGGCGAGATCGAGGACCGGTGGGACCTCGAACTCGATCCGACCGTGGTGTTCGACTATCCGACGATCGCCGAGCTGGCCGTCTTCGTCGTCGCCGAAACCACACTGCGGCAACGGAAGGCCTCATGACCGACGTCGCGATCGTGGGCCTCGACTGCCGCTTCCCGCAGGCCCGCGACGCCACCGCGTTGTGGACGCTGCTGATGGGCGGCGGCGACGGCATCACCGACGTCCCCGCCGGACGCTGGAACGCGGACACCGTGTTCGACGCCGCCGGTGGTCCCGGCTCGGTCAACAACCGCAGCGGCGGATTCCTCGCCGACGCGGACGCCTTCGACCACGACTTCTTCGGCATCGCACCCCGCGAGGCCGCGGCGATGGACCCGCAACAGCGGCTGCTGCTGCAGTCGGCGTGGCGGGCGTTCGAGGACGCCGCACTCGATCCGCGGGCCCAGGCCGGTTCGAACACCGGCGTGTACGTCGGCGTCATGGCCAACGAGTGGAGTCTCCAGATGCGCGACCTGCTGCGCATCACTCCGCAACTCGGCAGCGGCAACGGCTATTTCATGACCGCCAACCGGGTGTCCTATCAGCTGAACCTGCAGGGCCCGAGCATGGCGATCGACACCGCCTGCTCGTCGTCGCTCGTCGCGGTGCACCTGGCCTGCGCGGCGCTGCGGTCCGGGGACTGCGACCAGGCTCTCGCCGGGGGCGTCAATCTCACGCTGACCCCCACGGTGAACGTCTTCTACACGCAGGCCGGGCTGTCCGCGCCGGACGGCCGGTGCAAACCGTTCAGCGGGGCGGCCGACGGAATCGGCCGCGGCGAGGGTGTCGCGGTACTCGTGTTGCGCCGGCTCGCGGACGCGCAGGCGGAGGGCCTGCCGATCTACGCCGTGATCAAGGGCAGCGCCGTCAACAACGACGGCCGCAGCAACGGGATCACCGCCCCCAACCGCTGGGCCCAGCAGCAGGTCGTCGAAAAGGCGTACCGGCGTGCGGGTGTCACGCCCGCACAGGTCGCGTTCGTGGAGGCGCACGGCACCGGGACGGTGCTCGGCGACATGATCGAGATCAAGGCCCTCGGTCACGTCCACGCGGTGCCCCGCCCGCAGCCGTGCGCGATCGGGTCGATCAAGGGCAATCTCGGTCACACCGAGGGCGCGGCCGGGGTGGCCGGACTGATCAAGGCAGCCCTGGCGCTGCACCACCGGGTGGTGCCGCCCAGCCGCGGCGCGGCCGACGTCAACCCGCGACTCCGGTTGGCGGACAACGGTCTTCAGATCCTGTCCGAGCCGATGCCACTACCCGGCGGCGACGTGCACGGCGCCGTCAGCAGTTTCGGCCTCGGCGGCACCAACGCCCACCTGCTGCTGACCGCGGCACCCGCCGGCGACCCGCCCGCGGCGAGCACCGGTGGCGGCGTGCTCACCGTGTCGTCGAACGACCGGGACGGCCTCGCCCGCAGCGCCGCCGCCCTGGCCGACGACCTGCTCGCCCACACCGACGCCGAACTGGGCCGGGTGTGCTGGAGCACCAACACGGTCAAGGCATCCGGGCGTCACCGTCTCGCGCTCCCCGCCCACGACCGGAACGAGGTCGCCGCGACGCTGCGCGCGGCGGCCGGTGACGAACACCTGCTCGAGTCGCTGTCCGGGACGGCCCGCCCCGTCAGCGTCGGCTGGTTCTTCACCGGTCAGGGCGCGCAGTACCCGGGAATGTCCCTAGCCCTGCACGAGAACCACGGCGCGTACCGGCGGGCGTTGTCGGACGTGGACGAGCGCATGACGCCGCATCTGGGCCGCTCGGTCCGGGACGTGCTGTTCGGTGCCGGCGACGAGATCCACCGCACCGAGTTCGCGCAGCCCGCCCTGTTCGCGGTCGAATACGCGCTGGCCCGGACGCTCGGGGAACTGGGCATCGAACCGGCGTGGCTGCTCGGTCACAGCGTCGGCGAATACGCGGCCGCGGCGCACGCCGGCGTGTTCGGCCTCGACGACGCGTGCCGGCTGATCGTCGCGCGGGGACGGCTCATGCAGCAACTGCCCGCCGGCGGCACGATGCTGGCGGTACGGGCCACCGCGGACGACGTCGCCGGCCTGCTCGCCGGCGAACCCGCGGCCGCACTGGCGGCGGTGAACGGGCCGCGGGACGTGGTGCTGTCCGGGGCGGCAGACGCGGTCGACCGGATCGGCGCCGCGCTGACCGCGGCCGGAGTCCCCGTCCGCCGGCTCACCGTCTCGCACGCCTTCCACTCCCCCGCGATGGCGCCGATCCGGGACGCGTTCGCGGAGGTCGCCGCCGCCTGCACGTACAGCCCGGCCGAGATCCCGATCTTCTCGACCACCCGCGGTCGGCTCCTCGACGTCGGCGAACCGATGGACGCGGCCTACTGGACCGACCACATCACGGCGACCGTGCGGTTCGCAGACGCTACCGCGGCCGCCCTGGCCTGCGATCCGACCCACCTGATCGAGGTGGGCCCCGCACGAATCCTGTTGTCGCTGACCGCCCGCGCCCATCCGGGCTCGCCGGCGCGGCACCTGGCGCCGTGCCCCGGCCCGGCCGCCACCGGCGACGAGCTTCCCGCTACCGTCGCCGCCCTGTACCGGGACGGCCACGACCCGGCGTGGGATGCGCTGTACGAGCCGGGCGCCCGGGTCCGCCGGCGACTGCGCGGCTACCCGTTCGCGACCACCGCCCGCTTCTGGACACCCGAGGACGCACCCACCGAACCCGCAGTACCCACCGTCACAGCCGAACCCACTGTCACTGCAGAGACCGAGGACACCACCATGGACCATCTGATCGCCCTCTTCCGGGAGCAGGCCGCCGTACTCGCTGCCGCCGCCGGGGTCCCCGGGACGGTCCTGTCCGCCCCGGCGTCGCCGCCGGACACCGGGCCGGGTCACGCGGCGGCGACCGGCGACACCGCGGCCCGGGTGCGCGCGGAAGTCGCACGGGTCAGCGGATTTCCCGCGGCCGCGCTGACGGCGACGCAGACGATCGCCGGCGACCTCGGATTCGACTCGATCATGATCACCGACCTGTTCGGCGGGTTGCGCCGCGCCTTCCCCGGGCTCGTCGTCGAACCGGACTGGTTCACACCGGGCCGCACGCTCGGCGAGGTGATCGACCGCGTCACGGCGCACCGTATCCCCGGGTCGCCGCGCACCGTGGCGCCCGTCCCGAATCCGGAACCGGCGGTGGCACCCGAGTTCCGCATCGCCGACTTCCCGGAGGTGCAAGCGCTCGACGCACGGCTGACCGCCGCCGAGGGGCTCGGCGTCACCAACCCGTACTTCCTCGTCAATGACGGCGTCACCCGGGACACGTCGACGATCGGCGGCGAGGAGGTTCTCAACTTCTCCAGCTACAACTACCTCGGCATGTCCGGGCACCCGGCCGTCGTCTCCGCGGTCCAGGACGCGGTCGCCCGGTACGGCAGCTCCTGCTCGGCCAGCCGCGTGCTGTCCGGGGAGAAACCGGTGCACCGCGAACTCGAGGCCGCACTGGCCGGGCTGCTGGGAACCGACGACGCCATCGCCCTGGTCAGCGGGCACGCCACCAACGTCACGGTCATCGGCCACCTCCTCGGGGAGGGTGACCTCGTCGTCCACGACAGCCTCGCGCACGACAGCATCCTGCAGGGCTGCGCACTGTCCGGCGCCACCCGGCGGCCGTTCCCGCACAACGACCATGCCGCACTCGATGCCCTGCTCACCGCGATCCGCTCGCAGTACCGGCGGGTCCTCGTTCTCATCGAGGGCGTCTATAGCCAGGACGGCGACATCCCGGACCTGCCCGCGATGATCGCGGTGAAGAAGAAGCACCAGGCGCTGATGATGATCGACGAGGCCCACAGCATCGGAGTGCTCGGCGCCACCGGCGGCGGCATCGGCGAGCACTTCGGCGTCGACCGCGGCGACGTGGAATTGTGGTCGGGCACGACGTCGAAGGCGCTGGCCGGCTGCGGCGGCTACGTCGCGGGCAGCGCCGAACTCATCCGTTTCCTGAAGTACACGACGCCCGGCTTCGTCTACAGCGTCGGGATGACGCCGATGAATGCCGCGGCGTCCCTCGCGGCGATCCGGCAGATGCGCGCCGAACCCGACGCCCTCGACCGGTTGCGTCGGAACTCCCGGCTCTTCCTGCAACTCGCCGCGGACGCCGGAATCGACACCGGGGACAGCCGGGACACCCCGGTCATCCCCTGCATCGTCGGGGATTCGCAGCGCACCCTCGCGCTGTCGGGCGCGCTGCTCCGGCGCGGCATCAACGTCAACCCGATCCTCTACCCGGCGGTGCCGGAGAACCTCGCGCGGTTGCGCTTCTTCGTCACCTCCTGCCACACCGAGGACCAGATCCGGTCCACCGTGGCGGCTCTCGCCGAGGAATTCGCCGCGCTCGCCGCGGCCGCGTAACGCCATGCCGCTCCAGCTGTTCTGCTTCCCGCACGCCGGCGGCGGGCCCACGACGTACCGGCACTGGCACCGCGCCCTGAACCCGCACGTGTCGGTGCGGCCGGTGCACCTGCCCGGGCGCGGAGGCAGGGCCGGGTTCACCGACGTCGAATCCCTCGTCGCCGCACTCGACTGCGAACTCGACGAACAGCTCACGGCGCCGCACGTGTTCTTCGGGCACAGCATGGGGGCGCTGGTGGCGTACCGGCTCGCGTGCCGTCGACGCGCGACCGGTCGCCCTCTCCCGCGGGCGCTGCTGCTGTCCGGGTACGCAGCCCCGCACCTGCCCGCGCCGCTGCCGCCGGTCGACGACCTGGACGACGCGACCCTGATCGCGATGCTGCGCGCCGCCGGGGGTGTTCCCGCCGGCCTCCCGGACCTGCCGGAGTTCCCGGCCCACCATCTTCCCGCGCTGCGGGACGATCTGCGCCTGTGCACCGGCTACCGCGACGCCGCAGACCCGCCGCTCACCTGCCCGGCGCACGTGTTCGGCGGGGACTCCGATCCGCTGGTCGGCGAGCGGGAACTACGTGCCTGGGATCGGCACACCACCCGGCTGTCCGGGGTGCACCTCCTGGCGGGCGATCACTTCTACCTCGACCACGCACCCGAACAGCTCTTCCGGGTGCTCCGGCCGTTGCTGCGCCGCTACGCCGCGGCCGGGTAGGCGGCGTCAGAACAGGCGGGGTGGTCAGCCGCCGTGCGGGGGGACGGGCGGCGGCAACTGCCCGGGCGCTCCCCCCGGATACAGCGGCGCATGCTCGTCGGCGCCGCCGGGCTTGGTGAGCGGTCCCGGACCGTCGACGGGCTGCCGTGCCTCGACCTCCGCAGCGCGGACGGCCTGCGCGATGGCCGGGTCGGACTTGGTCTCGAACCAGTCGGCGACCTCTTCCGAATCGTCCTCGGGCTTGGGCAGATCCTCCTCCGTGGTGGACGGCTCGTACCGGAACACCCCGTCCTGCCCCTGCGCGCCGAGGGTCTTCGCGAAACCCTTGAGGGCGTCGCCGAAGTCGCTGGGCACCAGCCACACCTTGTTCGCGTCGCCCTGCGCCATCTGCGGCAACGTCTGCAGGTACTGGTACGCGAGGAGTTCGGGGGTGGGTTTGCCGGACTTGATTGCGGCGAACACCTTTTCGATCGCCTTCGCCTGACCCTGCGCCTGCAGGTACTTGGCGGCCCGGTCGCCTTGCGCCCGCAGGATCCGGGACTGCCGCTCACCCTCCGCGGTGAGGATCGACGCCTGCTTCGCGCCCTCCGCGGCGAGGATGCGGGACTGCTTGTCGCCCTCTGCCGTCTTGATCGCCGACTCCCGGTGCCCCTCGGCGGTGAGGATGGTGGCCCGCTTCTCGCGGTCCGCCTTCATCTGCTTTTCCATCGACTCCTGGATCGACGGCGGCGGATCGATGCTCTTGAGTTCGACGCGGGCGACGCGCAGACCCCAGCGGCCGGTGGCCTCGTCCAGCACCCCGCGCAGCTGCCCGTTGATGGAGTCACGCGAGGTGAGCGTTTCCTCCAGCGTCATGCCGCCGACGACGTTGCGCAGCGTGGTGGTGGTCAATTGTTCGACACCGACGATGTAGTTGCTGATCTCGTACACCGCGGCCTGCGGGTTGGTGACCTGGAAGTACACCACGGTGTCGATGTTCAGCGTCAGGTTGTCCTGGGTGATCACCGGCTGCGGCGGGAACGACACCACCCGTTCGCGCAGATCCACCTTGGCCCGGATGCGGTCCGCGAACGGGATCAGGAACGTCAGCTGACCCGACACGGTCCGCGAGTACCGGCCGAGCCGCTCGATCACCGCGGCCTCGGCCTGCGGCACCAGCGCCACCGATTTGGCCACCACCAGCACAACGAACAACACGAGCACGATCAACACGATGAGTGCTGCCATCTACGGTCCCCTCCATACGACGGCGGTCGCGCCGTCAATTTGCATTACCGTCACGGTCGTTCCCGGTGGATACACTTCCGTGCTGTCGAGCGGGCGGGCCGTCCACACGTCCCCGCCGAGTTTGATCTGCCCCGCGTGCTCGGCGACTTCCTCGAGCACCAGGGCCTGCTTGCCGGTGAGCGCCGCGATGCCCGTCGGGGTCGGCGGCGGTGTCTCGAACTTGCGCAACAACACCGGGCGCACCCCGAGGATCAGGGCGAGGGACAGTATTCCGAAGATCACCGCGTCGACCCAGACCGGGAAGTCGGTGATCGCGGTGACCCCGGCAGTGGCCAGCGCACCGCCCGCCAGCATGAGGAGGAAGAAGTCCCCCGTCAACGCTTCCGCGGCGGCGAGCAGCACCCCCGCTACCAGCCAAATCAATGCAGCCACAACACCATCTAACCAGAATCTCCGGAACCGACGGTGACGAAGTCGACCAACTGTTCGACCGCCCCGATCAGCGGCGCCTCCAGGTCGCGGAACGTGTCGACGGCCGAGTACACCCGGCGCCACCCGTCGCGCGGTGTCCCCCAGCCCAACTCGCGGCACACCCCGGTCTTCCAGTCCTCACCGCGCGGAATCTTCGGCCAGGCCGAGATGCCCACCGCCGACGGGCGGACCGCCTCCCACACGTCGATGAACGGGTGCCCGGTGACGAGCACGTTCGGCCCCAGCCCCTGCGTGAGCTGGGTTTCCTTGGATCCGGTGACGAGGTGGTCGACGAGCACCCCGACCCGCCGTCCCGGTCCGGGGCGGAACTCGGCGAGCCGTTCCCCGAGGTTGTCGAGACCCTCGAGGTGCTCGACGACGACCCCTTCGACGCGGAGGTCGTGCCCCCACACCCGTTCCACCAGGGCGGCGTCGTGCACGCCCTCCACCCAGATCCGGCTGGCCAGCGCGGTCCGGGCCCGCAGTCCCTCCACCTTCGTCGACCCCGACGCCGACCGGGTGGCCGCCGGACCGGCGGGCTTGGCCGCGGGCCGCACCAGGGTGACCGGCTTCCCGTCGATCAGGAACGCCGCCTCCCGCATGGCGAACAACCGGGTGCGCCGCGCCCCGTCCTCGAGCCGGACGAAATCGCCGTCGTAGGTGCGTTCGAACCCCACCACCGCACCGCAGAACCCGGTGCCCGCGTCCTCGACCACGAGGTCCCGCTCGGCCGGGACCGTCGGCGTCACCGGCTTGCTCGCGCGTGGGTGTCCGGAAAAGATGTCGCCGTATCTGTCGCCTCCGCTCACGGGCGCTGACGCTATGCCAGCGGCGCCGTTACACACACGCCGCCACGCCGACATATGCTCGTTTATCGTGACTTCACCCAGCGCCACTCTCACCGTGTGGGCCAGTTCCTGGCTCGCCGGGAACAGTGCACCCGACGACGTCATCGACGCCCTCCACGCGTGGGCGCCGATGCATCTCGCCTGCGCGGAGGATCAGGACACGGCCCGGCGCACCGGGCTGCCGTGGCCCGACCCGCAGGACGCCGGAGTGACGGCGCTGCTGCAGACGATGCGCCGTTCCCTGTCGCAACCCGAGACCGAGATCCGGCTGGTCCTGCCCGGGCCGGGGGACGTGCGCGGGCTGCCCGCGGGCACCGGGTTCGCGTCCGCCGCGACCGGCACCGGCGAGGGTGTCCTCGTCGGGCCGCCCGGCCGTCCCGGGACGGGGCTCGTCCCGCACGTCGAGGGTCCCGACGTGCTGCGGTGGACGGTGTCGACGATCGAGCGGCTCCCCCTCGACGCCCACCACACCGGTCTGGGTGAGGCCGAGTTCACGATGCGGGAGGCGGTGCGCGACGCCGCGGCCGCGCTCGAGGCCCTGCACATGCTCGACTCCGGTTTCGGCGCCGATCCGCGCGCACTGATCGCCGATGCGCTGGCGAAGTCCGCGCTGCACCGGTATCCGACGACGATCGCGCCGCGGGCGCTGCGGATCCTGGACTCGGCCGATCAGGTGGCCGCGATCCTCACCGTCGCCGAGCAGATGGCCCCGGCCCGCACGGTGTCCGCGTCGGGCGCGGCCACCCTCGAGGATCTGCTGCGGCCGCTGCGTTCGGCGGTGCGCTCGGCGCGCACCGCCGCCGTCAATGCGTGTGCGCGGGACGGCCTGACGGCCTGACGACGGCCTTGCAGCAGTCGACCGCGCAGGACGCGCCGTCCAGGGTGGACCCGAGCAGCGGCTCGGTTCCGAGCCGCGCAGCGGACGCACCGGTCAGCTGCTCCGTGACGAGTTCGACGACGAGTTCCGCGAACCGGTGGTCCGTCCCGGGTGTGGCCGCGCGCACGAAGTCGATTCCGAGTTCGGCGGCCTTGTCCCGCGCCTCGGTGTCCAGGTCCCACACCACCTCGAGGTGATCGGAGACGAATCCCACCGGGCACACGATCACCGCGCGCACGCCGTCGCCGGCGAGGGCGTCGAGGTGGTCGCAGATGTCCGGTTCGAGCCACGGCACCTGGGGTGGCCCGGACCGGGACTGCCACACCAGATCGAAGTCGTCGAAGCCGGCGGCCCGGGCGGTGAGCGCGGCGGCCTCGGCCACCTGCCTGCTGTAGAGGCGACCGCCCTCCGCGGGCGGACCGGCGTTGACGTCCGCGGAGACCGGCACGGAATGGGCGGTGAACACCAGCCGGGCGTCTGCCCGGTGCTCGGCGGGGAGCTGCGCGGCGGCCGCGCGGACGGCGTCGGCGAACGCCCCGATCAGCAGCGGGTGGTCGTAGTACTGGCGCAGCTTCAACAGGTGCGGCGCCCCGTCCCCGGCCGCGGCCCGCGCCCGGGAGACGTCCTCGTGGTACTGCCGGCACCCCGAGTACCCGCCCCACGCCGACGTCGGGAACACCAGGGCCGAGCGGACGCCGTCCGCGCCCATCCGGGCGACCGTGTCCTCGACCATCGGATGCCAGTTCCGGTTACCGAAGTAGACGGGCAGATCGATTCCGGCGCTTGCCAATTCGGATTCGACGCGGGAGATGATGTCGCGGTTGAGGGCGTTGATCGGCGACACACCCCCGAAATGCAGGTAGTGCTCGGCGACCGCGTCCAGACGTTCGGGCGGCACCCCCCGGCCCCTGGTGACGTTCTCCAGGAACGGACGCACGTCCTCGGGCTTCTCCGGACCCCCGAACGACAACAGAAGAAGGGCGTCGAACCGGGAACCGGAACCGTCCGTCGAATTCACAGCGCTCATGATCCCCATCTTCCGTGGTGCCGTTCGGGGCGCACTCCCCGGGTAGTGCCCTAGCCGGCCATCGCGTGGGCGCCGCCGTCGACGTAGATGATCGACGCGGTGGTGCCGGGCAGCCAGTCGGACAACACGGTGCACACGGTCTTCGCGACCGGCTCCGGGTCGTCGACGTTCCAGCCGATGGGCGCGCGCTCGTCCCACGCCGTGTTCAGCTCGTTCATCTGCTTGGCGTCGTCGGTGGCGGTGCCGGCGATGGCCTTGGCGGCGAGGGTCTTGATCGGGCCGGCCGCCACGAGGTTGGAGCGGATACCGCGTTCGCCGACCTCCTTGGCGACATAGCGGTTCACCGACTCGAGGGTGGCCTTGGCGACGCCCATCCAGTTGTAGAACGGCACTGCGCGCGCGGGGTCGAAGTCCATGCCGACGATCGACGCGTTGTCGTTGAGCACCGGCAGCAGCGCCTTCGACAGGGACGCGTACGAGTAGGCCGACACCTCGAACGCCACGCCGACGTCGGACCACGGTGCGTCGAAGAACGGGCTGCCCAGGCAGGACCGCGGCGCGAACGCGATGGAGTGCACGACGCCGTCGACACCCTCCGGCGCGATCTCGCGGATGCGGTCGGCGAGGCTCGCGAGGTGCTCGGGGTTCTGCACGTCGAGTTCGAGGGCCGGCGGCACCGGCTGCGGCAGCCGCTGCGCGATGCGGTCGATCAGCCGGAGCCGGTCGAATCCGGTGATGATCACCTTGGCGCCTTGTTCCTGGGCGACCTTGGCGACGTGGAACGCGATGGACGCGTCCGTGATGATGCCGGTGACGAGAATGGTCTTACCTTCGAGCAATCCGCCCATGAGGTGTCCTCCTGTGAAGAAAAGTCCGGGAAGTGGTGTGGGAGTTCTAGTGGCCCATGCCGAGGCCGCCGTCGACGGGGATCACCGCGCCGGAGACGTACGCGGAATCGTCGGAGGCCAGGAAGCTCACCACCGCGGCGACCTCCTCGGGCTTGCCCCGCCGCTGCAGCGGGACGGCGCCGGTGATCATGTCCTTGTACTTGTCGTCGAGGACCGCGGTCATGTCGGTGTCGATGAATCCCGGGGCCACAACGTTCGCGGTGATCGACCGGGACCCGAGTTCGCGGGTCAGCGACCGCGCGATGCCGACCACACCGGCCTTCGACGCCGCGTAGTTGACCTGGCCGGGACCGCCGGCGAGGCCGACGACCGACCCGAGGAACACGAACCGGCCGAACCGGGACCGCAGCATCGAGCGGGTGGCGCGCTTCGCGACGCGGAACGCGCCGGTCAGGTTGGCGTCGACGACGGAGGTGAACTGCTCCTCGGTCATCCGCATGATCAGCGTGTCGTCGGTGATGCCGGCGTTCGCGACGAGGACCTCGACCGGACCCTGGTGTGCCTCCACTTCCTTGAAGGCGCGGTCGATCGACTCGGTGTCGGTGACGTCGCACTGGACGCCGAACAGGCCCTCGGGCACACCCGAGCCGCGGTGCGTGACCGCGACCTTGTGCCCGTCCGCCGCGAGGCGCTGCGCGACAGCGAGGCCGATCCCGCGGTTGCCGCCGGTGACGAGCACCGACCGGGGAGTAGACACCGTCCTCACCGACGCGTCGGTAGTTTCTGGGGTAGACATGCGGATAAACCTATCTGTTCAGATGTACAGGAGTGGAAACGCGGGGCGGCCGTCAGCAGGGCGCTGGTGCCGGGAACTCCGCCGGAACGCAGATCACGGCAGCCGTTGGCGCAGGACCAGTGCGAGGATCAGCCCCGCCGTGGCGGAGAGGACACCGAGCACGAGCCAGGGGCGGCTGGCGTCGCCGCGGGTGGTCTCGAACCCGATCTGCTCCTCGAGGGTGTCGTAGACGTCCCGCAGTTCCTCCAGGCTCGACGCCGTGAAGAAGCTGCCGCCGGAGAGATTCGCGATCTCCCGCAGCGACGGGTCGTCGACGGGTACCGGGATGCGTTCGTCCTCGATCTCGACCTTGCCGTAGCTGGTGCCGAACGAGATCGTCGAGATGGGAACGTCCTTGTCCTTCGCCTGCCGGGCCGCGGTGAACCCGCCGCGTGGATCGTCCGGGTTCTCGGGGACCGTCTGCTTGCCGTCGGAGAGCAGCACGATGCGGGCGGGCGGCGCCTGGTCACTGCCGCCGAGCACCGCGGCCAGCGTGTCGATCGACTGCAGCGACGTGAAGATCGCCTCACCGGTGGCGGTCCGCTCGCTCAGCTGCAGATTGTCGATCGCGACCTTGGTGGCCTCCCGGTTGGTGGTCGGCGACACCAGCACCGACGCGGTGCCCGCGAACGCGACGAGACCGAGGTTGATGCCGGGGGTGAGCCCGTCGGCGAACGACTTCGCGGCGTCCTGCGCAGCGGCCAGCCGGGTCGGTTCCACGTCGGTCGCCTTCATCGACAACGACACGTCGATGACGAGGATCACGGTGGCCCGGTTCCGCGGAACCCGTTTGTCCTCCGTCGGGCCTGCCAGCGCCACGCTGAAGAACACCAGCGCCAGCACCATCAGCAGCGCCGGGATGTGCCGGGCCCGGCCCGGCCGCGACGGTGCGACCTTCTCGAGCAGCGCGTAGTTGGTGAACCGCAGGGTGTGCTTCTGCCGCTGCCGCTGCACCCACACGTATCCCACGACCAACGCCACGACGACCAGGAGGAACAGCAACCACCACGGTGAGGTGAACTGCGAAAGACTCACCGGCGGGACCTCTGGTTCGTCGCGGTCCCGTAACTGTGTTTCCGGGCGGACACGAACCGCACCACGTCCGAGATCCAGTCCCGGTCGGTCCGCAGACCGAGCAGCGGGGCACCGCAGCGCCGCAACGACTGCTCCACCTGCAGGCGGTGTTCGTCCGCGGCGCGCGCGAAGTCGGCGCGCAGTTGCGGCGTGGTCGTGAACTCGCGGGTCCGTCCGGACTCCGGATCGTGCAGCACTACATCCCCCAGGTCGGGTAATTCCAGATCTCGCGGGTCGAGCACCTCGACACCGAGTACGTCGTGGCGCCCCGAGATGGCCCGCAGCGACCGCTCCCAGTCGATCGGTCCCAGGAAGTCACTGATGACGACGGCCAGACCGCGGCGGCGCTGCGGCCGGCGCAACGACTCCACCGCCCCCTGCAGGTCGCCCCGCACTCCGTCCGGGGCGTGCGGGGTGGTCGCGATCTGACGCAACATCGCCTGCGCGTGGATCCGGCCGCCGCGGGCCGGGATCCGGGTGGTCTGGGCGCCGGTGGAGACGATCGCCCCGATCCGGTTGCCGCCGCCACTGGTCAAATGCGTGACGGCGGCGGCAGCGGCCACCACCAGGTCCCGCTTCTCACATCCGGCGGTACCGAAGTCCAGGCTCGCCGACAGGTCGACGACGAGCCACGTCTCCAGCTCCCGGTCCGCGACCGACTGCCGGACGTGCGGGTGTGTCGTCCGGGCGGTCACCGACCAGTCCATCTGACGGACGTCGTCACCCGGCTGGTACTCGCGCGCATCACCCGGCTCGGAGCCCGGACCCGGGATCAGGCCCAGATGGTCGCCGTGCAGCACACCGTCGAGGCGGCGGCGGACGGTCAGTTCCAGTGTCCGCAGCGCGGCGGACAATTTCGGATCACGGAGTTCGCCGGAGCGAAACGACGGCGGCGGGCCGGAACTCTGCGCACCGGCGGTACGCGCACTCACCGTGGCTGGCTCATCGCCGTCGGTCCGGGCACCGACGTGGACGGGACGGGCGGTCCGTTGTGACCGGCGGGAGCGGCCGGCACGGCCGTCGGCTGCGCGGCGATCTGCGGCAGACCCACCGTCTGCAGCACACGGGAGATCACGTCGTCCGGGCTCACCTCGTCGGCGAGAGCGTCATAGGACAGCACGAGACGGTGACGGAGCACGTCCGGGATCACCTCCAGCACGTCCTGCGGCACGACGTAGTCACGCCCGCGCAGCAACGCCAGTGCCCGCGCCGAGGAGATGATGCCCAGCGTCGCACGCGGAGACGCGCCGTACGCGATCCAGCCGTCGACGTCGGGGAGACCGAACTCCGCCGGCGTGCGGGTGGCCGCGATGACCCGCACCACGTAGTCGACGAGCGCATGGTGCACGAACACACCGCTCGCGACCTTCTGCAGCCGGACCAGTTCCTCGGGATCGAGAACCTGATGCGGTTCCGGCGCGTCGACACCCATCCGGTAGACGATCTCGCGCTCCTCCTCCACCGTCGGGTAGTCGACGAGGATCTTGAACAGGAAGCGGTCGCGCTGCGCCTCCGGCAGCGGGTACACACCCTCGTTCTCGATCGGGTTCTGCGTCGCCATCACCAGGAACGGGTCGGGCATGTGGTACCGCTTGCCGCCGATCGAGACGTGCCGCTCGGCCATCACCTCGAGCAGCGCCGACTGCACCTTCGCCGGTGCGCGGTTGATCTCGTCAGCGAGCACGAAGTTCGCGACGACGGGGCCGAGTTCGGTGTCGAACTCCTCCCGCCCCTGCCGGTAGATGCGCGTACCGATCAGGTCGGTGGGCACCAGGTCCGGGGTGAACTGGACGCGCGAGAACGACCCGCCGACCACCTTCGCGAACGTCTCGACGGCCAGGGTCTTCGCCACACCCGGCACACCCTCGAGCAGCACGTGCCCCTTCGCGAGCAGACCGACCAGGATCCGCTCCACCAGCCGGTCCTGCCCGACGATCACGCGCTTGACCTCGTAGATCGCGCGTTCCAGCGTCTGGACGTCGGCGGCGAGACTGGGCGCGACCGACTTCGTCATCGAGGTCTGCGGGCCCGAATCCTGTGAGGGTGCCTTCGGCGCGGTGGCGTTCTGGGGACCCGATCCGTTGGCCGCACCCCCGTTCTGCACACCTTCGGGAGCGGCCTTCGCGGGCGACTCCTTCCGGGCTGCACCCTCCGATACCGCATCATCACGTGAGGTCACCAAGAATCCACCGCTTTCACCTAGATCGTTCCGCCCGTTCACGTACTTGCTCAACTATTCCAGGTGCAAGCAACCCCCGCCGCAACCAAGCACGATCCGCACCGCGGACTACTTCATCGACATCATGGATCACGACACCATACGGACAGCGTAAGGGGTCATGCCGTCCCATCGCACCGGGGAGATCTTGACGACGTCTCCCGACTCGGGCGCCTCCAGCATCTGGTCGTCTCCGAGGTACAGAGCGACGTGCTGGCTGGCGTTCGGGCCCCAGAAGATCATGTCGCCGCGCTGCATCTCCTCCGAGGGAACCTGTTCGCCCGCGGTGTACTGATAACCGGTGTAGTGCGGCAGCGAGATGCCGATCCCGGCGAACGCGTAGATCATCAGACCGGAGCAGTCGAAACCGACCTTGTTGAAGTCGCCGTAACTGTCGGCGACACCGCCGTCGCGGATACCCAGGGTGGGGCCTTCCTCGTCGCCGCCGCCCCACGCGTACTCCACACCGATCTGGGACAGGCCGCGGTCGATGACGGTTTCGATGGCCTCACTGCCCGTCAGGTCCTCACCGCTGGTCGACGGTTTCGACTTAGGGGTGGACTTCGGCGTGGTCGTGGCGGAGTCCTCGTCCTCCGAATCGTCCTCGATCGTGGTGTGCGCCCGCTGCCCCGCGGCGAGTTCCGCGGCCCGCTGGCGTGCCGCCTCGTTGGCGGCGACCCGCGCGGCGGCCTGCGTCGCGGCCTCCCGGGCCGCGGCGGCGATGGCAGCCTTCTGCGCGTCCTCGGCGCGCTTCTGCTCCTCCCACGTCGCGTACGCCTCACGCTGCCCCTCCAGCCCCGCGACGTTCCCGCGGGCGGCGTCGAGCTGGGCCTGCGCGGCCGCCCGGTTGCTCTCGATCTGCGCCTTCTTGGCCGCCTGGTCCTGCAACGCCGACCGGGCGATCGCGATCGCCTGCTCCGCCAGCGACTTCTTCGACGCTGCCTGGTCGGCGGCCACGTCCGCCTGCTGCTTCGCCTCGCGCGCGGCGGAATCCTTGTTGGCCTGGGCGGTCCGGGCGCGCTGCAGACCCTCGAGCACCGCGTTCTGGCTGGTGGCGAGAAGTTTCAGAACCTGCGCGCGGTCCAGGACGTCACCGGGCCCCTGGGCGCCGAGGTACGTCGAGATCGCGGAGACGTTGGTGCCCTGCGTGTAGCTCGACCGGGCGTACTTGTCGAAGTCCTTCTGCGCCAGCTCGATCTGTGCGCCGGCGTCGCGCAGCGCCTGCTGGGACGCCCCGACCACGCTGGCGGCCAGATCGGCGGCGCTGCGGGCGTTCTGCAGGTCGACCAGCGCCCGGTTCACGTCCTCGCGCTTGATGGCGACCTCGTTGTCGAGCTGGGCGAGTTGCTGATCCGCGGAGGCGACCTGGTTGATCAATTCGCTGACCTGCCCGAGGCCCGCCGACACCTGGGTCTGGGCCTGTGCGATGTCGGAGTCGGACGGATTCGGCGGCGGGGGCGGTACTGCGGCGGCCAGGCCGGGCGTGCTGCCGACCAGGGCGCCGACGATGCCCAGTCCGATCAGGAGGCGCGCCGCGCGAGCGCGCCTGCGGGAGAAGCTACGGTGCCCCACTCCAGCTCGTGCTTGTCGCTTCACAACTCTCTCCCTCGGTTCTGCACCGATCGCGCAGGCCGCGCTGTGCTCGTCGTGGGGAGAAATTGCGGCAGCCACACCTTCCGTGTTTCGGCGACACCGAACTACGCCGGAACGCCGTCACTCTGGACGTCAATCACCAGCCTGCGACACTTCTTCCCCAAGAGCGCCAAATGCACCGTACGACACTTCCGGACTCTATGGAAACTTTAGTCACAAATAACACATGAGTAATTTGACCAGCGGAAATGCCGAACTGTGAATCGTCGGCGCTATTTACGCGCATCGACGCAGGCAGCGGCCTCACACGGGCGAACCGTGAAATTGCCGCCGAGTTATCCGGGGAATTCGGAAGGCGTCAGGGCTTCTGTCGCTCGTACGTCGTGCCGGCACCCGGGGCACTGTCACCCTTATTCGCGGTGCCGCCGCCGTTCGAGGCGGACGCCCGGCGCGACTTCGCGAAGAACGTCGCGGCCGACGCGATGACGACGATCGCCACGATGACGGCCGTGAACAGGGCCCACGGCGGCCCCGGCTCGACCACCTCGTCGACGAAGTGATTCGCGGAGACCACCGCGTCGCCGGTGTACGTGCGGTCCTGACCCGATTCGAGCAGCACCCGGCTGATCGAGTCGCTGTACGTGCCGACCCAGCTGGGGCTCAGGACCAGAACGGTGCCGCCCTCCTCCGCTCCGACCTCGGTCGCGAGGTCGCGCAGCTGCGAGTCGCGGCCGGGATCCTCGTCCAGCACCACGATGCTCAGCTTGATGCCGTGCTCGGCCGCGCGGTCGACGACGGCGGCGAGTTCACCGGTCTCGTCGGACGGTGCCGACACACCGTCGTCGGACACGTCCGCGACCACGTCGGAGACGTCGATGTCTTCCGGAAGGTCCGTCGACAACGGGAGGGCCGAATGGACGGGAACCGTGACACTGGCAGGAAGTGCGGTGGCGATAGGGGCAGGCATCTCTCATCCGGGTTTGCTGTAGGAACGTAAGCCTCGCGTGAACACTACGTGAGGTGTCCCCGAAGTTCCGTTCCGTCCGGCCGCGTCCCGCCGCGATAGTGGAGAATCGCCGGGGGCACAGGCCCGTTTCCGCCCCGAATTCTCACAGGACAAGCGTACTGTTAGACTACCGGAGGTACCGCGGTAGGGGCCGATTCCGTCATCGCTAGCACGACAGCGCACACGGATCAGCCGTGCCCGCAGTGCCTGCAGCCGTCGACACAGCCCCGTCGGTGGCGACCCTCACATAGACGAGTGGAGCTGACGTGAGCACCAGTATTGATTCATTCGGAGCAAAGGGAACCCTCGAGGTCGGTGAGAACTCCTACGAGATCTTCCGACTCGCGGCCGTCCCCGGCACCGAGAAATTGCCTTACTCCTTGAAGGTTCTCGCCGAGAACCTTCTCCGCACCGAAGACGGAGCCAACATCACCGCGGATCACATCCGCGCAATTGCAGGCTGGGATCCCTCGGCTCAGCCGAGCATCGAAATCCAGTTCACGCCGGCTCGTGTGATCATGCAGGACTTCACCGGCGTTCCCTGCGTCGTCGACCTCGCCACCATGCGTGAGGCGGTCACCGCCCTCGGCGGCGACCCCAACAAGGTCAACCCGCTCTCCCCCGCCGACATGGTCATCGACCACTCGGTCATTCTCGACATCTTCGGCCAGGCCGATGCACTCGAGCGCAACGTCGACCTCGAATACGAGCGCAACGGCGAGCGTTACCAGTTCCTCCGCTGGGGCCAGGGCGCATTCGACGACTTCAAGGTCGTCCCCCCGGGAATGGGCATCGTTCACCAGGTCAACATCGAATACCTGGCACCGACCGTCATGGCACGTAACGGCCAGGCATACCCCGACACCTGTGTCGGCACCGACTCGCACACCACGATGGTCAACGGCCTGGGCGTGCTGGGCTGGGGCGTCGGCGGCATCGAAGCCGAGGCAGCCATGCTCGGTCAGCCGGTCTCCATGCTCATCCCCCGCGTCGTCGGCTTCAAGCTCTCCGGTGAGATCAAGCCCGGCGTCACCGCGACCGACGTCGTGCTCACCGCCACCGAGATGCTCCGCAAGCACGGCGTGGTCGGTAAGTTCGTCGAGTTCTACGGCAAGGGTGTTGCCGAGGTTCCGCTCGCGAACCGCGCAACCCTCGGCAACATGAGCCCCGAATTCGGTTCCACCGCAGCGATCTTCCCGATCGACAGCGAGACGATCGACTACCTGCGCCTCACCGGCCGCAGCGACGAGCAGCTCGCCCTCGTCGAGGCCTACGCCAAGGAACAGGGCCTGTGGCACGATCCCGACAAGGAGCCCGTCTTCTCCGAGTACATCGAGCTCGATCTGGGAACCGTTGTTCCGTCGATCGCCGGCCCGAAGCGCCCCCAGGACCGAATCCTGTTGTCGGAGTCGAAGACCGCGTTCCGCAAGGACATCCACAACTACGTGGAAGAGAACTATCCGACCGAGCACACCCAGCTCGACGAGGCCGTCGAGGAATCCTTCCCGGCGTCCGACCCCGCAGTTCTGTCGTTTGCCGATGACGGAGCAGTCGACGTTCTCTCCGCCGCCAACGGCGCAGAAGGCCGCCCGAGCAAGCCGGTTACCGTCAAGTCCGACGCAGGCGAGTTCGTTCTCGATCACGGCGCCGTCGTCGTTGCCGGCATCACTTCCTGCACCAACACGTCCAACCCGTCGGTCATGCTCGGCGCTGCGCTGCTTGCGCGTAACGCCGTCGAGAAGGGCCTCGCCACCAAGCCGTGGGTCAAGACCAACATGGCACCCGGTTCACAGGTCGTCACCGACTACTACGAGAAGGCCGGCCTCTGGCCGTACCTCGAGAAGCTCGGCTACTACCTCGGCGGCTACGGATGCACCACGTGCATCGGCAACACCGGCCCGCTGCCCGAGGCAGTGTCCAAGGCCATCAACGACAACGACCTGTCGGTCACCGCGGTGCTCTCGGGCAACCGCAACTTCGAGGGACGCATCTCCCCCGACGTCAAGATGAACTACCTGGCCTCCCCGCCGCTCGTCATCGCCTACGGCCTTGCGGGAACCATGGACTTCGACTTCGAAACCGACTCCCTCGGCGACGACAGCGATGGCAACCCCGTGTTCCTGAAGGACATCTGGCCGTCCACGCAGGAGATCGAAGAGACCATCAAGACGGCGATCAGCCAGGACATGTTCCGCAAGTCCTACGCAACGATCTTCGCGGGCGACAGCCGCTGGCAGAACCTCTCGACCCCTGAGGGTGACACCTTCGAGTGGGACGAGAACTCGACCTACGTCCGCAAGGCTCCGTACTTCGACGGCATGCCGAAGGATCCGGCTCCGGTCAAGGACATCAAGGGCGCTCGCGTCCTCGCCCTGCTCGGCGACTCGGTCACCACCGACCACATCAGCCCGGCAGGTCCGATCAAGTCCGGCACCCCCGCCGCGCAGTACCTCGATTCCCATGGCGTCGAGCGCAAGGACTACAACTCGCTCGGCTCGCGTCGCGGAAACCACGAGGTGATGATCCGCGGAACGTTCGCGAACATCCGTCTGCGCAACCAGCTCCTCGACGACGTCTCCGGTGGCTACACCCGCGACTTCACGCAGGACGGCGGCCCGCAGGCCTTCATCTACGACGCGTCGCAGAACTACCAGAAGGCCGGCATCCCGCTGGTCGTCCTGGGCGGCAAGGAGTACGGCTCCGGATCGTCGCGTGACTGGGCCGCCAAGGGCACCAGCCTCCTCGGCGTCAAGGCCGTCATCACCGAGTCGTTCGAGCGCATCCACCGCTCCAACCTCATCGGCATGGGCGTCGTTCCGCTGCAGTTCCCGGCCGGCGAGTCGGCTGCGTCGCTGAAGCTCGACGGCACCGAAACCTTCGACATCGAAGGCGTCGAGAAGCTCAACGAGGGCGTCACCCCGAAGACCATGAAGGTCACGGCAACGCGGGAGAACGGCGAGAAGGTCGTGTTCGACGCAGTCGTACGCATCGATACCCCCGGTGAAGCGGATTACTACCGCAACGGCGGCATCCTGCAGTACGTGCTCCGCAACATGATCAAGGGCTAGGCGCCCTAGGCGCTCTAGGCGCTCCGCGCCTGTGCGTGTTTCCGGCCTGAACCGGCACTGAGCGCGCACGACCACTTCGAGCGGATCTCACCGTCTTGAATGACTGGTCGTGCGCGCTCAGTGCTTGAGGTCACCTTTCTCGCGAAGGGCCGAAAACAGTGCACAGGCCGACGAAGGAGGCACTTTGCCCAAGGTCAGTGAAGACCATCTCGCGGCCCGGCGCAGTCAGATCCTGGACGGCGCCCGCCGATGCTTTGCCGAATACGGTTACGACGGCGCCACCGTCCGCCGGCTCGAGGAAGTGACCGGACTGTCGCGCGGGGCGATCTTCCATCACTTCAAGGACAAGGACGGGTTGTTCCTGGCGCTCGCCCACGAGGACGCGACCAGGATGGCCGACGTGGTCGCCCACGAGGGTCTCGTCCAGGTGATGCGGGACATGCTCGCGCAGCCCGACCAGTTCGACTGGCTGGGAACCCGACTCGAAATCGCCCGGCGGCTGCGAAACGATGCCGATTTCCGCAGAAGCTGGTCGCAACGGTCGGCGGAACTGACCGAGGCGACGATGGCGCGCCTCGCGCGGCAGAAGTCCGCGGGCCGCCTCCGCGACGACGTGCCGACCGACGTCCTCATCGGCTACCTGGATCTGGTGCTCGACGGTCTCGTCGCACGCATCGCCTCCGGGCACGCCGGTGACAACCTGTCGGCCGTGCTCGACCTCGTCGAGGAATCCGTCCGACGCCGCGACTGACCCCGCACTCCCACCGGCACCGGTCAGGTCTTACGACGGTGAGCTCCGCCTCGTCCGCGGAGCTCCACCTCGGACTCCGCGAGAATGTTGCGGACGAACCCGTACGATCGCCCCATTTCCCGGGCGAGGGAACGAATGCTCGCCCCGGCCTGGTAGCGCTGTTTCAGCTCCGCCTGCAGATCGGCGCGCGACGGTCCCGTGATCCGAGCGCTCTTGGCGAAGACCCCGATGTCAGCCATGAACTCCTCCAGTCGGCGAGCGACGGTGGTTTCCACGGTAGAGCGCAGCGACGGCGATATCTACGGAGAGGTGTTCAGGCGAGCTGGATCAGTTCCAGGTAGTCCTGCGACCAGTGGTCCTCGGTGCCGTCTGGCAGGAGGATGACCCGCTCCGGGTCGAGCGCCTCGGCGGCACCCGGGTCGTGGGTCACCAGCACGACGGCCCCGGTGTAGCTGCGGAGCGCGTCCAGCACCTGTTCGCGGGAAACGGGGTCGAGGTTGTTGGTCGGCTCGTCGAGCAGCAGGACGTTCGCCGCCGACGACACGAGCCCGGCGAGCGCGAGGCGGGTCTTCTCACCACCGGACAGGGTTCCCGCCGGCTGCTCGAGCTGCGGGCCGGTGAACATGAACGCACCGAGCAGCGAACGCAGTTCCTGCTCCCCCGTGTCCGGCGCCGCGTGGCGAATGTTCTCCCACACCGACGCATTGTCGTCGAGAGTGTCGTGTTCCTGTGCGAAGTAGCCGATCTTCAGGCCGTGACCGGGGACGAGTCCGCCGGCGTCCGGCGTCTCGACACCGCCGAGGATGCGCAGCAGCGTCGTCTTACCCGCACCGTTGAGGCCGAGAACGACGACGCGTGACCCACGGTCGATCGCGAGGTCCACGCCGGTGAAGATCTCGAGCGAGCCGTAGACCTTGGTCAGGTTCTCCGCCATCAGCGGCGTCTTGCCGCACGCGGCCGGCTCGGGGAACCGGATCCGGGCCACCTTGTCGGACACGCGTTCCGCGTCGAGATCCGACATCAGCTTGTCGGCGCGCTTCGCCATGTTCTGCGCCGCCACGGCCTTGGTGGCTTTCGCGCCGAGCTTCGCGGCCTGCGTGCGCAACGCACTCGCCTTCTTCTCCGCGTTCGCGCGCTCACGGCGGCGACGCTGCTCGTCGGTCGCGCGGGCGTCGAGGTACTTCTTCCAGCTCATGTTGTACACGTCGGCCTCGCCGCGCACGGCGTCGAGGAACCACACCCGGTTGACGACGTCGTTGAGCAGATCGACGTCGTGGCTGATCACGATCAGACCGCCCTCGTGGTTCTGCAGGAATCCCCGCAGCCACGTGATCGAGTCGGCGTCGAGGTGGTTGGTCGGCTCGTCCAGCAGCAGGGTCGTGTCCGACCGTCCACCGCTGCCGTCCGACGCGGCGAACAGGATGCGCGCCAGTTCGACACGGCGGCGCTGACCACCCGACAGGGTGTGCAGTTGCTGACCGAGGATGCGGTCGGCCAATCCGAGGCTGTTGCAGATGCGTGCCGCCTCGCTCTCGGCCTCGTATCCGCCGAGGGCGGAGAACCGGTCCTCGAGGTTGCCGTACTTGCGGACCGCCTTGTCGCGTTCGGCGTCGTCGACGACCTCCGACATCAGGATCTGCTGCTTCTCCATGTCCCGCAGCAGCGAGTCGAGACCGCGCGCGGACAGCACCCGGTCCTTCGCGAGGACGTCGAGGTCGCCTTCCTTCGGGTCCTGCGGGAGGTACCCGAGGTCGCCGGTGCGGACCACGGCGCCCGCATACGGCTCTCCCTCCCCGGCGAGGATGCGGAGGGTGGTCGTCTTGCCGGCACCGTTACGGCCGACCAGCCCGATGCGGTCGCCGGGCTGTACCCGCAAAGCCGGTCCGGGAGCAGACAGCAACGTCCGCACTCCAGCTCGAACTTCCAGGTCGGTAGCGGTGATCAACAAGACTCCTAGGAAAATGACACAGGCGCTGAATGAGAAAAACTGCGCAAAGAACACACGAACCAGCAATTTTACCCGACCGCGGCCCACTCGGACCACGCCCGTCCGTGATCCCGCTAACGTCGGCCGCCGCATCCGATCCCCCGGCGACCTCCGGCCCTGCCCTCGTTGCGCGACGGCCGTGACAGGCTGGCGACGTGACAGCCACTCCCCGTCCGCCGATCTGGGACGTCGCGATCGTCGGCCTCGGCCCCGCCGGCCGTGCCCTCGCCCACCGCGCCACTGCCCTCGGGTCGGCAGTCGTGTCGATCGATCCGCTCCCCCGCCGATCGTGGACCGCTACGTACGCCGCCTGGGAAGACGAACTCCCCGGCTGGCTCCCGCGAGATGCCGTCGCGACGAGAACCGACCGCCCGGCGGCGTGGACAACCCGCCGCCACATCATCGATCGCACCTACTGTGTTTTGAATACATCGAGGCTGCAATCAATACTCGGTGCCAATTGCGGAACTATTATCGCAGGTAGAGCCGTCGACCTGTCCCCCACCTCCGTCCAACTGGACGACGGCTCGACGCTGAACGCGCACGTCGTCGTCGACGCCCGCGGCACGGGCGACAGCCCCGACCTCGCCCAGCAGACGGCGTACGGAGTCGTCGTCGATCCCGGCACCGCCGCGCATGCGCTGGGCGGCGAGGCCGCAGTATTCATGGACTGGCGCCGCGACAACGGCACGCCCCCCACGGACACGCCGTCCTTCCTCTACGGGGTCCCGCTCGCCCGCGACCGGTTCCTGCTCGAGGAGACCTGCCTCGTCGGCCGGCCCCCACTGCCGATCTCCGAACTCGCCACCAGGCTCCACGACCGACTCCGGGCGCGCGGCGTCGCCGTGCCGTCTCATGCGGACGTCGAGCGCGTCAGATTCGCCGTGGAGCCCCCACCGGAGGCCGGTCGTTCCCACAGCTCGGACCAGGTGCGCTTCGGAGCCCGCGCCGGGTTGATGCACCCCGGCACCGGCTACAGCGTCGCCGCGTCACTTCTGTACGCAGACGCCCTGGCCCGGGACCTTCGCGACGGGTCGAACGCACGACTGTGGCCGTGGAAGGCACGGACCGTGGCGTCGCTGCGATCGGTCGGGCTTCGCGTCCTCTTGGATCTGGGGCCGGAACACGTCCCCGAATTCTTCGACCATTTCTTCGATCTGCCGCCACGACTCCAGGCCGCATATCTGTCCGAACGGTCGAATCTGCGCGGAACCCTGTCGGCGATGGGCCGGATGTTTCTCGCATCCTCCGGCGATATCCGCGGTGTGATTTTCCGTTCCACGCTCCGCCGGGAAGTTCGATGAACTGTCGCGAGAATGCGAAAAGGAGACCATCATGGAACGCATGCGGTCGATATGGAAGGGCTCGATAGCGTTCGGACTCGTGAACGTGCCGGTCAAGGTCTATTCGGCAACCGAAGATCACGACATCAGATTTCACCAGGTCCATGCCAAGGACGGCGGCCGGATCAAATACAACCGCGTGTGCTCCGAATGCGGCAACGTCGTCCAATATGCCGATATCGACAAGGCCTACGACTCCGACGACGGCGTCCGGGTGGTGTTGACCGACGACGATTTCGGCAAGTTACCCGCCGCCGAGAAACACGAGATTCCCGTTCTGCAGTTCGTGCCGACCGAACAGATCGATCCCATTCTGTTCGAGAAGAGTTACTTCCTCGAACCGGATTCCAGCTCTCCGAAGGCCTATGTCCTTCTCGCGACGGCCCTCGAAAACAGCGACCGGACCGCCCTCGTTCACTTCACGCTCCGTCAGCGCACCAGACTGGCCGCGATGCGCTCTCGGGACGGGGTGCTGGTGATCCAGACACTGCTGTGGCCGGACGAGGTACGCGCGGCCGAGTTCTCGTCACTCGACGACGTCGAGAAGCCGAAGGCGAAGGAACTCGCGATGGCAGAGACTCTCGTCGACAGCATGGCCGACGACTTCGACCCCACCGAATTCACCGACGACTACCAGGTGCAGTTGCGTGAACTGCTCGACGAGATGATCGAGTCGGGCGGCAAGAAGGTCATTCCCGTCGCCGAGGTCGAGAAGAGCGGCGAGGACGCGGAAGTGGTGGATCTCGTGGCCGCACTGCAGCGCAGCGTCGATGCCGCCGGGAAGAAGGCCGCACCCGCCAAGAAGAAGCCGGCGAAGAAGGCCCCGGCCAAGACCGCGGCGAAGAAGGCCACCGCGAAGTCGTCCACCTCCGAACGCAAACGCGCCTGAACCGACGCGGCGCAAACGCGCCTGAACCGACACGGAGGGGCTCGGCGAGAACCATCTCGCCGAGCCCCTCCGTGTCAATGGTGGTGGGTGGTCAGACCGTGAATCCGAGGGCGCGCAACTGCTCGCGGCCGTCCTCGGTGATCTTGTCGGGGCCCCACGGCGGGAGCCACACCCAGTTGATCTTCAGTTCGTTGCACAGACCGCTGCGGACGAGCGCACCGCGCGACTGGTCCTCGATGACGTCGGTCAGCGGGCAGGCCGCCGACGTGAGGGTCATGTCGAGGGTCACGACGTCCTCGGCCTCGGTGATGCCGTACACCAGGCCGAGATCGACGACGTTGATGCCGAGTTCGGGGTCGACGACGTCACGCATCGCCTCCTCGAGCTCCTCCAGGCGTTTCGGGTCGGTGATCACACCCGATGCGGCGGGCGCGGATTCGCCGCCCTGGTCCGCCGGCGCCTGCTCCGGTGCGGCTGTGGCGTCCGCCTGCGGCGTCTGCGTCTCGCTCATGATGCCTGTCCTCCGATTCGAGCGGGTTCGCCGTCTGCTGTCGGAACGGCCGAATCCTGTTCGTCCACGACCCGGTCGTCCACTATCTGAACAACCGCGTCCTTGAATGCCATCCATCCCAGCAACGCGCATTTCACGCGGGCCGGGTACTTCGAGACGCCGACGAAGGCGATGCCGTCCCCGAGGACGTCCTCGTCCCCCTCGACGGTACCGCGGCTACTCACCATTTCGTTGAACGCGGCAACGGTCTGCAGCGCCTGCTCGACGGGCATTCCCACCACCTGATCGGTGAGCACCGACGTCGACGCCTGGCTGATGGAGCAGCCCTGGCCGTCGTACGACACATCCACCACCGTGCCGTCGTCGGCGAGTTCCACGCGCAGCGTCACTTCGTCGCCGCACGTGGGGTTGACGTGGTGGACTTCAGCGCCGAACGGCTCACGAAGACCGCGGCCGTGGGGATGCTTGTAGTGGTCCAGGATCACTTCCTGGTACATCTGTTCCATTCTCATGCAGGAACCTCCCCGAAGAACTCCTGGGCACGCCGCACCGCCGCCGCGAGAGCGGCGACCTCGTCGACCGTGTTGTACAGCGCGAACGACGCCCTCGCCGACGCCGCGACACCGAAACGCCGGTGCAGGGGCCAGGCGCAGTGGTGGCCGACACGGATGGCGACGCCCTCGTCGTCGAGGATCTGGCCGAGATCGTGGGCGTGGATTCCGTCGACCACGAACGACACGGCCCCGCCGCGATCCTCCGCGGTCGTGGGTCCGATGATGCGCACGCCGTCGATGGCGCCGAGCGCTGCCAGCGCCGCCTCGACCAGGGTGTGCTCGTGCGCGGCGACCGCGTCCATCCCGATCTCGTCGAGATACCGGACCGCTGCGCCGAGACCGACCACCTGCGACGTCATCGGAACGCCGGCCTCGAACCGCTGCGGCGGCGGCGCGTAGGTGGTGCGTTCCATCGTGACGCTCTCGATCATCGAGCCACCGGTGATGAACGGCGGCATCGCGTTCAGCAGTTCGCGGCGCCCGTACAGGACACCGACGCCGGACGGGCCGAGCATCTTGTGCCCGGAGAACGCCGCGTAGTCGACTCCGAGCGCGTGGAAGTCCACCGCCATGTGCGGGACGGACTGGCAGGCGTCGAGCACCACCAGCGCGCCGACCGCGCGGGCGCGGCGGACCAGTTCCTCGACGGGTGCCACCGCCCCGGTCACGTTGGACTGGTGGGTGAACGACACGACCTTGACGGCATCGGTCAGCTCGAGCGAGTCGAGATCGATGCGGCCGTCGTCGGTGACGCCGTACCAGCGCAACGTGGCACCGGTGCTGCGCGCAAGCTCCTGCCACGGAACCAGATTGGCGTGATGCTCCAGCTCGGTGATGACGATCTCGTCGCCGGGACCGAGGTGCCGTTCGAAGCGATCGTCGCCGAGGACGTGGGTGACGAGGTTGAGGGACTCCGTCGCGTTCTTGGTGAACACGAGTTCGTCGCTGTCGGCGCCGACGAACTCGGCGATCGCCGCACGCGCGTTCTCGTACGCGTCCGTGGCCTCTTCGGCGAGCTGGTGAGCGCCTCGGTGCACGGCGGCGTTACAGGTGGTGAGGAACTCCCTCTCGGCGTCGAGCACCTGGTTCGGGCGCTGCGAGGTGGCACCCGAATCGAGGTACACCAGCGGTTTTCCGTCACGGACCGTACGCGCCAGGATCGGGAAGTCCTCCCGGATCCGGGTGACGTCGAATACGCGCACCGAGGTGGTCATCTGCGTTTATGCTCCTTGCGTTGCTGCAGCCTGGGTGAAGCGCTCGTAGCCGTTCGCCTCGAGCTCGTCGGCCAGTTCCGGCCCGCCCGACTCGACGACGCGACCGCCGACGAACACATGGACGTATTCCGGCTTGATGTACCGGAGGATGCGCGTGTAGTGCGTGATCAGCAGGATTCCGCCGTGCTCGCGCTCCTTGTAGCGGTTCACGCCCTCGGAGACGACGCGCAGGGCGTCGACGTCGAGTCCGGAGTCGGTCTCGTCGAGGATCGCGATCTTCGGCTTCAGGAGGCCGAGCTGCAGGATCTCGTGGCGCTTCTTCTCCCCGCCGGAGAAACCTTCGTTGACACTGCGCTCACCGAACGAGGGGTCGATGTCGAGTTCGGTCAGCGCCTCCTTGACTTCCTTCACCCAGTGGCGGAGCTTCGGGGCCTCGCCACGGACGGCAGTGGCCGCGGTGCGCAGGAAGTTCGACATCGAGACGCCGGGGACCTCGACGGGGTACTGCATCGCGAGGAACAGTCCCGCGCGGGCGCGCTCGTCGACGCTCATCTCGAGGACGTCCTCACCGTTGAGGGTGATGGAGCCCGACGTGATCTGGTACTTGGGGTGACCCGCGATGGCGTACGACAGCGTCGACTTGCCGGACCCGTTGGGTCCCATGATCGCGTGCGTCTCGCCGGACCGAACCGTCAGGTTCACACCCTTGAGGATGTTGATCGGTTCGGCGTTCTCGTCGGTGTTCGCGACGTCGACGTGCAGGTCCTTGATTTCCAGGACCGAGGTTTCGGGGGTGGAAGCGTCAGGGGTAGACATTGTGATCCTTCGAAGAAATGGGAAGTAATGGTCCGGCGGCGCGGCTCAGACGCCGACTGCGGCGAGTTCGGCCTCGACGGCAGCCTCGAGACGCTCGCGGATCTCGGCGACGGCGATCTTGTTGATGATCTCGTGGAAGAAGCCGCGCACGACGAGTCGCCGTGCCGCGTCCTCGGGGATTCCGCGGGCGCGCAGGTAGAACAACTGCTCGTCGTCGAATCGACCCGTGGCGCTGGCGTGGCCGGCACCGACGATCTCGCCGGTCTCGATCTCCAGGTTCGGAACCGAGTCCGCGCGGGCTCCGTCCGTGAGGACGAGGTTGCGGTTCAGCTCGAACGTGTCGGTACCTTCGGCCGCCGCACGGATCAGCACGTCGCCGACCCACACGGTGTGGGCGTCGGGCTTGCCCGACTCCGGATCACCCTGCAGGGCACCCTTGTAGACCACGTTGGACTTGCAGTGCGGCTGCGAGTGATCCACCAGCAGTCGCTGCTCGAAGTGCTGTCCCGCGTCGGCGAAGTACAGACCCAGCAGTTCGGCGTCGCCGCCGGGGCCGTCGTACTTGACGGTCGCGGAGAGGCGGACGAGGTCGCCGCCGAGGCTGACGGCGTTGTGCCGCAGGACCGCGTCCCGGCCGAGCCGCGCGTGATGCGACGCGACGTGCACGGTGTCGTCCGCCCAGTCCTGGACGGCGACGACGGTGAGGTGGGCGCTGTCGCCGAGCACGAATTCGACGTTCTCGGCGAACGTGCCGCTGCCGCGCTGGTCGATGACGACGGTCGCCTTCGCGAACGCGTCGAGCCGGATCTGCAGGTGCCCGAAGGCGACCTTGCCCTCGCCCGGGCCCGTGATCGTGATGTTGATCGTCTCGGCGACCTCGACCTCACGGCCGACGGTCACGACGGTCGCCGTCTCGAAACCCGAGTACGCCTGTGCGGCCACCCGGTCGGCGGGAACCCCGGCCTTGCCCAGCCGGTCGTCGTCGCGGCCGACGGTCTCGACCTTCACGGAGTCCGGGCCTGCGACGTCGACGCCGGCCGCGCCGTTCGCCACGGCCGTTCCGTCGTGCAGTCCGCGGAGACGGCGCAGCGGGGTGAACCGCCAGACCTCGTCACGACCACCCGGGATCTCGAACGCCTTGACGTCGAACGACGTGAAGACCTCGCCCTTGTTGGCGATCGGCGAGCCGGTCGACGTCCGCGCTATCCGCGGATTCTCGCCCGCGACGGCTCCCGTGACTCCGAGATTCTGGACACCAGTTTCTGGCGTGGTCACTAACCCACCGCCCCTTCCATCTGCAGTTCGATCAGGCGGTTCAGTTCCAGGGCGTACTCCATCGGGAGTTCCTTGGCGATCGGCTCGACGAAGCCGCGCACGACCGTGGCCATGGCCTCGTCCTCGGTGAGCCCGCGGCTCATCAGGTAGAACAACTGGTCGTCGCTCACCTTCGACACGGTGGCCTCGTGACCCATGGTCACGTCGTCCTCCCGGATGTCGACGTAGGGGTAGGTATCCGAGCGGCTGATCTGATCGACCAGCAGGGCGTCACACTTGACCGTCGACTTGGAGCCGTGGGCGCCCTTGTTGACCTGGACGAGTCCGCGGTAGGACGCGCGTCCGCCGCCGCGGGCCACCGACTTGCTGATGATGGTCGACGACGTGTGCGGCGCGAGGTGCAGCATCTTGGCACCGGTGTCCTGGTGCTGGCCCTCACCGGCGAATGCCACGGAGAGAACCTCGCCGCGGGCGTGCTCGCCCATCATCCAGACGGCCGGGTACTTCATGGTGACCTTGGACCCGATGTTGCCGTCGATCCACTCCATGGATCCGCCGGCCTCCACCTTGGTGCGCTTGGTGACCAGGTTGTAGACGTTGTTCGACCAGTTCTGGATGGTCGTGTAGCGGCAGTGGCCACCCTTCTTCACGATGATCTCGACCACCGCGGAGTGCAGCGAGTCGGACTTGTAGATCGGCGCGGTGCAGCCCTCGACGTAGTGCACGGAGGCGCCCTCGTCGACGATGATCAGGGTCCGCTCGAACTGGCCCATGTTCTCCGTGTTGATGCGGAAGTAGGCCTGCAGCGGAATGTCGACGTGCACGCCCGGCGGGACGTAGATGAACGAGCCACCCGACCACACGGCCGTGTTCAGCGCGGAGAACTTGTTGTCGCCTGCCGGAATGACCGTGCCGAAGTACTCCCGGAACAGATCGGGATGCTGCTTCAGGCCCGTATCGGTGTCGAGGAAGATGACGCCCTGCGACTCGAGGTCCTCACGGATCGAGTGGTAGACGACCTCCGACTCGTACTGAGCCGCGACACCGGCGACGAGGCGCTGCTTCTCGGCCTCGGGGATGCCCAGCTTGTCGTACGTGTTCTTGATGTCCTCGGGCAGGTCTTCCCAGCTCTCGGCCTGCTTCTCGCTCGAGCGCACGAAGTACTTGATGTTGTCGAAGTGAATGCCCTCGAGGTCCGATCCCCAGTTCGGCATCGGCTTCTTGTCGAAGGTCTTCAGCGCACGCAGGCGGATGTCGAGCATCCAGTCCGGTTCGCTCTTCTTCGCCGAGATGTCGCGCACGACGTCTTCGGACAGACCGCGCTGCGCACTGGCACCGGCCTCGTCGGAATCGGACCAGCCGTACCCGTAATGCCCGAGTGACGCGATGGTCTCTTCCTGCGTGAGCGGCTCGGCGTTGGCCGACGCAGTGGATGTCACCTGGTCTGATGTGACGGTCATGCGAGCTCCTTCCGGAGTCTTGTTACGAGACCGGCGAGGGCTGGTCGCCGGTGGAATTGCTGACTAGAGGATCTATCGGTGAAGCGATCTATCGGTGAAACGTTCATTTGGGACCGGACGGCGGGACGAGTGGAACGTGGGTGGTGCAGGCGCAGTCGCCGTTGGCGATGGTCGCGAGCCGCTGGACGTGGGTGCCGAGCAGTTGGGCGAACGCTGCCTGCTCGGCTTCGCACAGTTCCGGGAATTCCTCGGCGACGTGCGAGACGGGGCAGTGGTGCTGGCAGATCTGCACCCCGTTGCCCACCGGGCGGGTCGAGGCCGCGAATCCGGCGGTGGTGAACGCGTCGGCGATGGCGTCGGCGGTGGTTTCGAGGCCCTCGGCGCTCTGATCCGCGGCCGGGGTGACGTCGCCGACGATGGCCTGGACTCGGCGACGAGCGAACTCGGTGATCGCGGCGTCTCCCCCGACCTCCCGCAGCTGGCGCATGGCCGCGCCCGCGAGGTCGTCGTACGCGTGACCGAGCCTGCCTCGGCCCTTGGCGGTGATCTGGAAGTATTTGGCGGGCCGTCCCCGTCCGCGGTGACGCACGGCGACGGAGGACGCCTCGCGCGCCTCGCCGGAGTCGAGGAGTGCGTCGAGATGGCGGCGGACGCCGGCGGCACTCAGGCCCAGGCGGGTTCCGATTTCCGACGCGGTGATCGGCCCCTCCTCGAGAAGGAGCTTCACGACGGCCGCGCGGGTGTGCCCTTCGTGGCCCACGGCGACGGGTGACGCGGTTGCGACAGGCGCCGCCGAAGAAGGCGCGTGAACTGCGCTTTCCTTCGTTGCACGTGGTGTCGTATCCGTTTTCACAACACCAGTGTGACGGAATTCCGATCGCAGGTCTACTAAGGGTGCCCTGCCTTACACCTGTGATTATGTGCCGCCCGGGCGCGGGAATACTGGCCGAACCGGCCGTGTTCGGCGCACCGCTACGCTGCCTTGTGTGCCGCAGACCCCCGAGAACCCGGAGCCGACCCGCGCGGAGCCGACCTTGACGGCTCGCGCCGCTCTCCGACATCCGGCCGAGCTCTTCCGGCGGGCGCTGGGCATCGACGGCCCCACCCCGCGCTCGTCGGTGGCGGCCGCGTTGCACGGCGACGAACCGGAGACCGCAGGCCTGAACGGGCAGGAGACCGCCCAGCTCCGCGGCATCCGCCGGTTCGGCGCGACCGGCGCCGTCCTGATGGCAGTGGGAGCACTGGGCGCAGGCGCCCAGCCGGTACTGCAGAACCCCGTCCAGGGGCTGCGCATCATCGGACTTCCCGCCCGGATCCCCAGCGTCGCGCTGACGCTCACCATGACCGGCACCGTGATGATCGTGCTCGCGTGGCTGCTGCTCGGACGGTTCGCGATCGGCAGTCTGCAGTCCGGGGCGGTGCGCCGCCTCAACCGGTCCCAGCTCGACCGCACCCTCCTGCTGTGGATCATCCCGCTGTCCGTCGCACCGCCGATGTTCAGCAAGGACGTGTACTCGTATCTCGCGCAGAGCGAGATCGCGGCCCGCGGGCTCGACCCCTACGCCATCGGTCCCGCGGGCGCTCTCGGCGTCGATCACGTCCTGACCCGCACCGTGCCGACGATCTGGCGGGACACACCGGCGCCGTACGGCCCGCTGTTCCTCTGGATGGGGCGCGGAATCAGCTGGCTGACCGGCGAGAACATCGTCGCGGGGATCTTCCTGCACCGGCTGCTCGCCCTCGCCGGCGTGGCCATGATCGTGTGGGCGCTCCCCCGCCTGGCGCGCCGCTGCGGCGTCGCCGAGGTCAGCGCCCTCTGGCTGGGGGCCGCCAATCCCCTGTTGCTGTTCCACCTGGTCGCCGGGATCCACAACGAGGCGCTGATGCTCGGCCTCATGCTGGCCGGGATCGAACTGGCGCTGCGGGCCGTCGAACGGTCGGAACCGATCCGAGGGCAGTCACTCCTCCTGCTGCTGTCCGGGGCGGCGCTCATCGCCCTGTCGTCGACGATCAAGATCCCGTCCCTGCTCGCGCTGGGGTTCGTCGGGATGGCGCTGGCCAGGCGATGGGGCGGAACCCCGAAAGCGGTGCTCTACGCGGCCGCCCTGCTCGGCGGCGTGGCCCTGGTGGTCACACTCGTCATCAGCACGTCCAGCGGACTCGGCATCGGCTGGGTGCACACGCTCGGCACGGCGAACGCGGTGCGCAGCTGGATGTCGATACCCACGCTCCTCGGCCTGGGCACCGGACTGGCCGGGGTCCTGCTGGGCCTCGGCGATCACACGACGGCGGTGCTGAGCCTGACCCGGCCGATCGCCGCCGTCGCTGCGGCGTTCATCACACTCCGGATGCTCGTCGCCACCCTCGTCGGCCGCATCCACGCGGTCGGCGCGCTCGGACTGTCCCTCGGCGCGGTCGTCCTGCTGTTCCCCGTGGTGCAGCCCTGGTATCTGCTGTGGGCGGTCCTGCCGCTCGCCGCCTGGGCCACGGCGCCCGCATTCCGCGTCCCCGCGATCGTCTTCTCGTCCATCGTCAGCGTCATCCTGATGCCGAACGGCGGCGAGTACCAGCCCTTCGTCATCGTCCAGGCCGCCATCGCCACCATCTTCACGGCCGGAACGCTGATCGTGATCACCCGCAACCGCCTCCCGTGGCGGGTCGGTCCGGGCCGGCAGCCGGCCGTGCCGGAACCGCAGGATCCGCCCCGGGACGACGCCGGCGCGGAAAGCCGGGGCACCGGCCGGGTCACACCCGGCCAGGGCTTACGCTGATTCCCCGTGACCTCGCGAACGCCCGGATCGGCGCAACCTGCTGTACGCCTGGAAGGCGTGGTGAAGACCTTCGACGGTGTGAGGGCCGTCGACGGGCTCGATCTCACCGTCGAACCGGCACAGGTCGTCGCATTGCTCGGTCCCAACGGCGCGGGTAAGACCACCACCGTCGAAATGTGTGAGGGCTTCGTCCGCCCGGACAGCGGCACCGTCCGCGTCCTCGGACTCGACCCGATTGCCGATGCCGGCGCCGTCCGGGCCCGGATCGGTGTGATGCTGCAGGGCGGCGGCGCGTACCCCGGTTCCCGCGCAGGCGAGATGCTCGACCTCGTCGCCGCCTACTCGGCCGACCCCCTCGACCCCGACTGGTTGCTGCGCAGCCTCGGCCTCGAGGATTCGCGGCGCACCCCGTACCGCCGGCTGTCCGGCGGGCAGCAGCAACGACTGTCCCTGGCCTGCGCGCTGGTCGGCCGCCCCGAACTGGTCTTCCTCGACGAACCCACCGCCGGACTCGACGCCCAGGCCCGCCTGCTGGTGTGGGAACTGATCGACGCGCTGCGCCGCGACGGCGTCAGCGTGCTGCTGACGACGCACCTGATGGACGAGGCCGAGGAACTCGCGGACCGGCTCGTCATCATCGACCACGGGTCGATCGTCGCCGCCGGAACGCCCGCCGAGGTCACCAGCCGCGGCGCCGAAGGCCAGTTGCGGCTCACCGCACCCGCCGGTCTGGACACCGGACCACTCGCACGGACCCTCCCCGACGGCTTCCGGGTGGCCGAGTCCGGACCGGGCACCTACCTCGTCGAAGGGCCGATCGACCCGAAGGTGGTGGCCTCCGTCGCGTCGTGGTGCGCCGATCTGGACGCCCTGATCAGCGACATCCGCGTCGACCAGCGCAGCCTCGAGGACGTCTTCCTCGAACTCACCGGCCGGGAACTGAGGGGATGACGATGAGCACCAGTGACCGTCTGACGGAGAATCGTTTCGCCCCGGGCACATTCACCCCCGATCCCCGCCCGAGCAGCGCGGCGGTCATGCTGCGGGCGCAGACCGCACTCGAGCTGAAACTGCTCCTGCGCAACGGCGAACAACTGCTGCTGACGATGTTCATCCCGATCACGCTGCTGATCGGGCTGTGCCTGCTGCCCATCGGCGACCTCGGAACATCGCGGGTCGACAAGGTGGTGCCCGCCGTGATGATGGTGGCCGTGATGTCCACCGCGTTCACCGGGCAGGCGATCGCGGTCGGTTTCGACCGCCGCTACGGCGCCCTCAAACGGCTCGGCGCGACGCCACTGCCGACGTGGGGAATCATCGCCGGGAAGAGCGCCGCGGTGGTCATCGTCGTCGCCCTGCAATCCGTCCTCCTCGGTGCGATCGGGCTGGCTCTCGGCTGGCGTCCGAGTGCGTGGGGACTCGTCCTCGGCGCCGTGATCATCGCCCTGGGCACCGTGACGTTCGCGGCGATGGGCCTGCTGCTCGGCGGCACCCTCCGCGCCGACATCGTCCTCGCCCTCGCCAACATCCTGTGGTTCGTGATGGTCGGTGTCGGCAGTGTGGTGTTCGCCACCGGCGACCTCCCCTGGCTCCTCCACACCGGGGCCCGGCTTATTCCGTCCGGAGCGCTCGCGCACGCGCTCGACGCCGCACTGACCGGATCGGTGGACCTGCTCAGCGTCGTGGTCCTCGCCGTGTGGGGCGCGGCCGCGGGGGCCCTGGCGGCACGGACGTTCCGATTCACGTGATCCGTCGAACCACGGCCCGCCGCGCGGGCACCGTTCTCGCCGTCCTGCTCGCCGTCCTCTGCGGTGGCGCGCTGCCCGCGGGCGCCGCACCGCAGTGGGGTCCGCCCGCGTCGCCGAATCCGTTCCTCGGACCCGCGGGCACGTCCACGATGCACGGCGACGCCGGGTCCACCGACGTGACGCCGCTGCCCGGTCCCGGCACCGGCCCCGTCACGCTGTCCGCGTACCCGCTGGTGTCGGCGTGCCCGACCCTCCTGCAAGGTTCCGACCGGCTCGTCGTCGCCCTGTGCACGTCCGTGGCCGGCCAGGTTCCCACCGTGCACCTGATCGACCCCGCGGCCCCCGCGGCGCCGTTCGGCGGCTCGCTCGCCACGTTCGCGCTGGCGAAGGGCAGCCTGCTCGGCGGCGTGTACGCGTTCCTCGACAACGACAACCGCCTCGTCGTCGTCGACGGCAACCGTCAGCTACTGCGCCTCGGACATTCGAAGGACCCCGCAGGCCGGTGGCGGATCGCCGTCGACTCGCACGTCGACCTGTCCGGCAGTGTTCCCCAGGGCGACAACGTGACCGGGCTGACGCCGGACTGGCAGGGCAATGTCTGGTTCGCGACGGGCGGCGGCGTCGTCGGAGCTGTGGATCGCGGCGGTGTCGCGCACACCCTGCCGCTGGCGGCGGGCGAGCAGGTGCAGAACAGCATCTCCACCTCTCCGGCAGGCGCCGCGGTCGCGACCACGCACGCCCTGTACCAGTTCGCGCTCCGCGACGGCGAGGTCCGAATGGACTGGCGCCGCGAGTACGACCGCGGACCGGACCGGAAGCCGGGGCAGCTGAGCCACGGCACCGGCTCCACCCCCACCTACTTCGGACCGTCGACGGGCAGCGATTTCGTCGCGATCGTCGACAACGCCGACCCGCAGGTGAATCTCCGGGTGTTCCGCGCCGATTCCGGTGACGAGATCTGCAGCCTCCCGGTGCTCGGCAACCCGGGCGGCAGTGAGAACTCACCGATCGGCATCGGCAACTCGGTGTACGTCGCCGGGACGTACGGCTACCCGTATCCCACCGTTCCGGACGGGGCGGGACCGGCCGTGCCCACGAACGCGCCCTTCACCGGCGGCATGACGCGGGTCGACATCGACCCGATCGGCTGCCACCAGGTGTGGAGCAACGACGTCCGCAGCGCCGCGGTCCCGCACCTGTCGACCGGCGACGGTCTGCTGTACACCGTGATCCGTCAGGGGTTCGACGTCACGACACCGCTGGACGGTTTCGCGTTCGCAGCGATCGACCCATCCGACGGCTCCGTCGAGCACACCAGCCCACTCCCCGGGACCGCGGTCAACGACACCCTGCAGATGTCCGGACTCGTCACCGACACCGGCGACTTCTGGCAGGGCACGGTGACCGGCATCCTGCGCATTCGCGGCGAGTAGCACGGAGTCGGCCGCGCCGCCACCAGCCCAACGACACGGTGTAGTTGACCGCCCTCTACCATCGATGCCGTGCTGTATCGCGGGTTTCTGAGCCTGGTAGACCGTCTCCCCCTTCCGTCGCTGACCGTGCAGCGTGTCATCGCGTTCGCGGTGATCCTCACGCAGGGCGGCATCGCCGTCACCGGGGCCGTGGTCCGGGTGACGGCGTCCGGCCTCGGCTGCCCCACCTGGCCGCAGTGCTTCCCCGGCAGCTTCGTGCCGGTCGGGCACGGCGAGGTCGCCGTCGTCCACCAGGCGGTCGAATTCGGCAACCGGCTGCTGACGTTCGTCGTCGTCGTGGCCGCGGCCCTGATCGTCCTCGCGGTCACCCGTGCCCGCCGCCGCAAGGAGGTCCTCGTCTACGCGTGGATGATGCCTCTCGGCACCGTCGTGCAGGCCGTCATCGGCGGTGTCACCGTGCTCACCGGACTGCTGTGGTGGACGGTCGCGGTGCACCTGCTCGCCTCGATGGCGATGGTGTGGCTGGCGACCGTGATGTACGCGAAGATCTGCGAGCCGGACGACGCCCCGGCGATCGACGTGATCCCGGCACCGCTGCGCTGGCTCACAGCACTGTCGGCTGTCGCGCTGGCCGGGGTGCTCGCCGCCGGAACGCTGGTCACGGGTGCGGGACCGCACGCGGGAGACAAGAGTCTCGACCGCGTCGTTCCCCGCCTCGAGGTGGAAATCGTCACGCTCGTGCACCTGCATGCACAACTGCTGGTGGGTTACCTGGCGTTGCTGGTCGGCCTGTGCTTCGGCCTGTACGCCGTCGGCGCCACGCGCGCGGTGAAGGTCCGGGTGCAGGTTCTGCTCGCGCTGGTGGTGGCGCAGGCGCTGATCGGGCTGGTCCAGTTCTTCACGGACGTTCCCGCCGCTCTGGTGGCGTTCCACGTCGCGGGGGCCGGGCTGTGCACCGCGGCCACCGCGGCGGTGTGGGCTGCGGGACGCACCCGCGAGTACGTCACACTGCCCGACACCGCGAGCGTCTAGCGCTCGTTGCGGGCCTTCGGGAACCGGGTCTGCCGGGCGACCCAGCCTGCCATCTTCTGGAAGTGACCCTTGCGGGGTGTGACGATGCTGGTGATCGCGCGGTCCCACTCCGAGACGGTGACGTCGTCGAGCGAGGCGACGACGGCGTTCGCGGTGGCGAGATCCGCGACCACCTGGTCACCGAGGGTGCCGTCGGCTCCGACGAGGGTGATCCGGACGCCGGCGAGCCCGATGGGCTGGATGACGGCGCTGGCCGAACCGCCGTGCTCGGCGACGAACTTCTTGATCGCGTCGACCGTGTGGGACGGCAGCGAGGGCGCCGGGCTCGAGGGGGCCTGTTCCGCATGGGTGTCGGTACTCATGGTCCGAGAATACTGGGCGGTAGACGCGGCGTGTCCGCCAGGCTCCGTGCGGCAGGCCGCGCCGTGTAGAACTGAAACCATGCGCGCTATCCAGGTTTCCCGTCCCGGTGGTCCCGACGTCCTCGAACCGGTGAAGGTTCCCGAACCCGGGATCGGAGCGACGGATCTGCTCGTTCGCACCGACGCGATCGGCATCAATTTCATCGACACGTACTTCCGGACGGGGCTGTACCCGCGGCCGCTGCCCTACATTCCCGGCGACGAGGGCTCCGGCGTCGTGGAGGCCGTCGGCGGCGACGTGACGGATTTCGCACCCGGCGACCGGGTGGCCTGGTGCGCCGCTCCCGGCAGCTACGCGGAGAAGGTGGCCGTGCCCGCGGCGGCCGCGATCGCCGTTCCCGACTCCGTGCCCGCCCCACAGGCCGCCTCCGCGCTGCTACAGGGCATGACCGCCCACTACCTGGCCCACTCCACGTACCCGATCCGGTCCGGCGACACCGTGCTCGTCCACGCCGGTGCGGGCGGAGTGGGTCTGATCCTCACGCAGATGGCGACGACGCTGGGCGCCCGGGTGATCACCACCGTGTCCTCCGACGCGAAGGAGCAGTTGTCGCGTGACGCCGGGGCACACGAGGTGCTGCGCTACGACGACGACATCGCGGCCCGGGTGCGGGAACTGACCGACGGCGAGGGCGTCGCGGCAGCTTACGACGGTGTCGGCGCGTCCACGTTCGAGGCCAGTCTCGCGTCGGTGCGAATCCGGGGAACCGTCGCGCTGTTCGGCGCGGCGAGCGGGCCGGTGCCGCCGTTCGATCCGCAGCGGCTGAACCCGGCGGGTTCACTGTTCCTCACCCGGCCCACCCTCGCACACCACATCCGCAACCGGGAGGAACTGACGTGGCGGGCCGGGGACGTGTTCTCCGCCCTCGCCGACGGCGCACTGACGGTCCGGGTGGGAGCGGAGTACCCGCTCGAGCGGGCGGAGGAGGCGCATCGCGACCTCGAGGCGCGGGCGACGACGGGATCGATCGTGCTGGTGCCCTGAGGCGAAGCCTCAGCTCGGCAGGCTGAACCGAGGCGCAGCCTCAGCTCAGCAGGCTGCCGATGGTCTGCAGTCCCAGCACCGAGTCGACGGCGAGCCCGACGAAGACGATGGCCAGGTAGTTGTTGGACTGCAGGAACAGGCGGAGCGGTTTCACGGCCGCTCCGCCGCGGACGCTGCGGTACAGCTGGTGGGCCATGAGCAGGAACCAGGCGCCGGCGACGAGGGTGACGGCGGCGTAGACGACGCCCGCGGCGGGGACCAGCGCGAGCGAGGTGACGACCATCGCCCAGCTGTACAGCAGGATCTGTTTGGTGACGTGCTCCTCGGTAGCGATCACCGGCAGCATCGGGACACCGGCCGCCTTGTAGTCCTCCTTGTAGCGCATCGCGAGCGCCCACGTGTGCGGCGGCGTCCAGAAGAAGATGACCAGGAACAGCACGATGGGCTGCCAGCTCAGCGATCCGGTGACCGCCGACCAGCCGACCATGACGGGCATGCAGCCCGCGGCGCCGCCCCAGACGACGTTCTGCCAGGTCCGGCGCTTGAGCACCATCGTGTACACGAGCACGTAGAACGCGATGGTCAGGACGACCAGGCACCCGGCGAGCAGGTTCGCCCGCCACCACAACCACAGGAACGACGCGATACCGAGCGTCATGCCGAACACGAACGCGTGCGACGTCGGCACCGCGTCGCGGGCCAGCGGCCGCCGCGCGGTGCGCTTCATGACCTTGTCGATGTCGGCGTCGACGACGCAGTTGAGGGAGTTCGCGCTCGCCGCACCCATCCACCCGCCGAACAGCGTGCTGAGGATCAGCAGGATGTCGACGTTGCCCCGGTCGGCCAGCAGCATCGCCGGGATCGTCGCGACCAGCAGCAGTTCGATCACCCGCGGCTTGGTCAACGCGATGTAGGCCAGGACCTTGCCCGTGGCGCGACCCAGCACCGTGTCGGTGCCGGTCGCGCGGGGGGCGGGGCTGGGGCTGCCGAAGCCGTGTCCGCTCGGCTGATGCCCTGTCCGCACGTTCTCTCCTCGCACCACGCGTAATTCCACATCCGAATGCCGGCGACTGCTCCCGAAGTCCTTCGCGACGGCCGGCCGTTCTACTACAAACGATGGTAGACCGCCGTAATGCGCGAACCGAATCGACCCGGATACGACCGCGCACTAGGCTGGAGTCGCACAAGAGGCCCACGCATCCTCAGGCTCCACGTTCACCCATGTCAGGAGACTTCTGCCCGTGTCGATCACAGACGACATCCACGTCCTCACGCAACCGGTTCATCCCGCCGACTGGACCGAACTGGACACCAAGGCCGTCGACACCATCCGGGTGCTCGCCGCCGATGCAGTGCAGAAGGTGGGCAACGGCCACCCCGGCACGGCGATGAGCCTCGCCCCCCTCGCCTACACCCTCTTCCAGCGCGTCATGCGCCACGACCCCACCGACGCCGACTGGATCGGCCGCGACCGGTTCGTGCTGTCCTGTGGACACTCCAGCCTCACCCTCTACATCCAGCTGTACCTCGCCGGTTACGGGCTGGAACTCGAAGACCTGGAGTCGCTGCGCACCTGGGGCTCGAAGACCCCCGGCCACCCCGAGCACGGCCACACCCGCGGCGTCGAGATCACCACCGGACCGCTGGGTCAGGGTCTGGCCTCCGCCGTCGGCATGGCCATGGCCGCCCGCCGTGAGCGCGGCCTGTTCGACCCCGAGCCCGCGCTCGGCGAGAGCCCGTTCGATCACCACATCTACGTGATCGCCTCCGACGGCGACATCGAGGAAGGCGTCACCTCCGAGGCGTCGTCCATCGCCGGTGTGCAGCAGCTCGGCAACCTGACGCTGATCTACGACGACAACAAGATCTCCATCGAGGACGACACCGCCATCGCGCTGTCCGAGGACACCGCCGCCCGCTACGAGGCGTACGGCTGGCACGTGCAGATCGTCGAGGGCGGCGAGAACGTCGTCGCCATCGAGGAGGCCCTGAACAAGGCCCGCGAGGTCACCGACAAGCCGTCGCTGGTCCTGCTCCGCACGATCATCGGCTTCCCGGCACCGAACAAGATGAACACGGGCGCGGCACACGGCGCCGCCCTCGGTGCCGACGAGGTCGCGGCCGTGAAGACGGCGCTCGGCTTCGATCCGGACAAGACGTTCGAGGTCGCCGACGAGGTCATCGCGCACACCCGCAAGGTCGTCGAGCGCGGCGCGCAGGCACACAAGGAATGGCAGGCCCAGTACGACGAGTGGACGCAGCGCGCCCCCGAGGGCAAGAAGCTGCTCGACCGCCTGATCGGACGCGACCTGCCCGCCGGCTGGGCCGACGTCCTGCCGACGTGGGAGCCCGACGCGAAGGGTCTCGCCACCCGGAAGGCGTCCGCCGCCGTCCTCAACGCCGTCGGACCGGTGCTGCCCGAGCTGTGGGGCGGCTCCGCCGACCTCGCGGAGAGCAACAACACCACCATCAAGGGCGCCGACTCGTTCGGTCCCAAGTCCATTTCCACCAGCATGTGGAACGCGGAACCGTACGGCCGCACACTGCACTTCGGTGTCCGCGAGCACGCCATGGGCTCGATCCTCAACGGCATCGCCCTGCACGGGCCGACCCGCCCCTACGGCGGCACGTTCCTCGTCTTCAGCGACTACATGCGTCCCGCCGTGCGGCTGGCCGCGATCATGAAGACCGCCGTCACCTACGTGTGGACGCACGACTCCATCGGACTCGGCGAGGACGGTCCCACCCACCAGCCGATCGAGCACCTCGCGGCGCTGCGCGCCATCCCCGGCCTGTACGTCGTGCGACCGGGCGACGCCAACGAGACCGCGCACGCATGGCGCGCCGTTCTCGAGAAGGGCTCCGACGAGGCCACCCGCGCTCCCGCCGGTCTCGCCCTGACCCGCCAGGACCTGCCGGTCCTCGAGGGCACCAGCTACGAGGGTGTCTCCCGCGGCGGGTACGTCCTCGCCGACGCGTCCACCGGGGCACCGGAGGTCGTGCTCATCGGCACCGGCTCCGAGCTGCAGCTGGCCGTCGCGGCCCGCGAGGCCCTCGAGGCCGACGGAATCCCCACCCGGGTGGTGTCCATGCCCTGCGTCGAGTGGTTCGACGCCCAGGACCAGGCCTACCGCGACGGTGTGCTCCCCCCGACGGTCAAGGCGCGGGTCGCCGTCGAGGCCGGCATCTCCATGCCGTGGTACCGCTTCGTCGGTGACGCGGGCGAAATCATCTCCATCGAGCATTTCGGCGCCTCCGCCGACTACAAGACCCTGTTCCGCGAGTTCGGCTTCACCGCCGAAGCCGTCACCGCAGCCGCACAGCGCTCACTCGCACGCGTGAAGGGATAGAACGCCATGACTCAGAACCCCAACCTCCAGAAGCTCTCCGAAGCCGGCGTCTCGGTGTGGCTCGACGACCTCTCCCGTGACCGCATCGAGTCCGGCAACCTCGCCGAACTCGTCGCCACCAAGTCCGTCGTCGGTGTCACCACCAACCCGTCGATCTTCCAGGCCGCACTCAGCAAGGGCCACGTCTACGACGCCCAGGTCCGCGAACTCGCCGAACGCGGCGCAGACGNCNNGGCCACCATCCGCACGGTGACCACCGACGACGTCCGCGCCGCGTTCGGCGAGTTCGCGGACCTGGGCGTCGTAGACGTGGCCCTTGCTG
>NZ_NHML01000056.1:0-27094 GCF_002165735.1 Rhodococcus sp. NCIMB 12038 | reverse complement strand
GTGGTGGAAAGGGCCTTCAACAAGGTAAAACAGTGGCGAGCGGTGGCAACCCGGTACGACAAGCTTGCCCTGACTTACCGGGCAGGATTCCTCCTCGCCGGCATCGTCGAATGGCTCAAACTATTGGGAGACATGTCCTAAGAGTCCCTGTTCCTATTCGTCACTCGGCGCGCAACCATCGAATTGAATTATGTCGTGAAATGCAGTTCAACCCTTTGCAATGTCTACTCCGGCGTAGCCGAGGAAGTGAGACGTACATGGCCGCGCTTTCGATCCATACATCCGACGATGGGCCGGTGCGGGATCCGCGTCGTCGTAGAACGCGAGCGTTGTCCGTCGCGTTGGTGTCGGTGATGTTGACTGCGGCGTGCAGCTCCGTTGGGGGCGGTAGCGTCGCAACATCAATCGACGAGATGGACCCAGTGGTCCTCAAGTTCGCCACAACGGGTCATGCGCAGGACAACATGAGTACCGGATTTGCTGCTTTCCAGGAAGCAATCAATGAGCGTACCGGTGGAAAAGTAACTTTCGAGCCATACTTCTCCAGCTCATTGCTGGGTGGCACCGACATGCTGTCCGGTGTATCAGATGGGGTCGCGGACATGGGGTTCCTGGTCCCCGCGTATTACCCGGAAGAGCTACCGGTGAGCGCGTGGATGGGTGGTCTGGGTAACCTGGTCACCGGCTCGACGGTGCACGACGTGATAGCGGGTGGGGCTGCGTCTTACGAGTCGACTCTGTCGTCGGCGGCGATTCATGACCAGTACACCCGCCAAGGTGTGGAGCCCCTTCTCTCTGTGTCGTCGACTGCCTTGAACCTGTTGTGCAACAACATTATCGAGACTCCAGCTCAGGCCAAGGGGGTTGAAACTCGGTCCTTCGGTTCAATCAACACTGCCCTTTTGAAGGACCTCGGCATGGTCCCTGTGGACGTGGCTGCGAGCGAAGCGTACGAAGCCGTACAACGTCGCGTTATCGACTGCCTTGTGAATAGTCCGTCAGGGGCTGTCGATCTGGGTCTCACCGAAGTTACCAGTGAGTACATCCCAGTGAATTTTCCTCAACAGCAAGAGCTGACGATCGTGCTCAATTCTCGATCATGGGAGGGGCTCCCCGGTGATGTTCAGGACATTTTCCGCGAAGAATCCGCAAATTGGGCGAAAGTCGTCTGGGGCAAGTATCTAGAGGCGCATGCCGGATTCGGGGCGTTACTTTCGGGCGCGAACTCCAAGATTCGAATTGACGACGTCTCGAAATTTGCACCCGCCCTGGATGCGAAGCGACAGGCATGGTTGGACGATATGCCAAACAATGCTCCCGCGGCGATCGAGAACCCCCAGAAAGTCATCGATGCCTATCGAGCGCGCGTCGACTACTGGACCCAAGCCCTGGAGCAGGATGGCTACGCGCTCAACGTCGGAGTTGATCGGGAGGGGGTGCTCAAGGGCTTTGCGCAGGTCGAAGACTTCGATATCAATCCGTTTTTCGACAGTCATAAGGCCGAGCTCCTGAGCGCGACCACGCCCAAGTAGCCATTGACCGTGGTCCGGTGCAGGACAAGATTGGTGCACGGTCCTTTCGAGAGTTGGATTCATTGAACGAGAGACAGCCACTGTGGGTGCGCGCCGTCACTGGTGTGTCTGTTTGCGCAGGCGGGGCAGGCGGTGCTTTGTGCCTCGCGATGGCAGTGGGAATTGCTGCTTCGGTAGTCGGTAGGCAGGTGGGCGTTCCGATCAACGACATGATGGACGTCGTCACATACCTGTTGATGCCTGCCATCGCCGTTCTGGCGCTCGGCCAGGTACATCTTCGAGACCAGCACGTTCAGGTGTCGGTTGTGATGGAAGCGGCCCCCTCACGGACAAGACGCGCAATATCGATGGTGACCCAGTTGCTAACGGGACTTGTGGCGGGATGGGTTGCGATCCTGATCCTGGACGAAGCTCTCTACTCGTACGAGATTGGTGATCGTGCGACGGTAGCGCCGTGGTTGCCCATCTGGGCTGGGCGGTTCGCCGTCGCCGCCGCATGGCTGATACTCACCGGATCTATCGTTGCCCGGTTCTATCAGTCGCTTCGGGAACGTCAGTCGACGAAACAAGAGTCGAGCGAGGAGCCCCTCACAAATGCATGACAAACCGGGTACTGCCCCGACCTCACAGCACAGTGCTGCGCCATCCGCTATTAGCTCCGCACCGAAACGTTTGGCTCCTGCGGATGTCGGGGGCCCCCGTGTCCGATCTTCTGGACTGCACACTGACTCTGGCGCACTCTTCGTACTTCTGCTGGTGGTGACCGTGACATCGATCGCGGTTCTGATCTTCGTTCCGATGGACGATCGACTGGTCGGGGCCGCGGTCATCGTTCTGCTCCTGCTGCTCATGGCGCTCGATCTGCCCGTAGGCATTGCAATGCTCGTGGCCTCTATCGTTGGGCTGACCGCGATGGATGGATTGGCCGTGGTGGAAACATCGCTGCGAAACATCACATTCGACGGCGTCGCTTCGTGGTCACTCAGCGTGGTGCCGATGTTTCTGCTTATGGGTTTGGCGTTGTCGTATGGAGGTGTGACCACCAGGGTTTTCGAGGCTGCCGACCAATGGCTGGGGAGATTGCCGGGAGGGCTTGCGGTCACTACAACTGCGGCTGGCGCCGGACTGGCAACTGTGAGCGGAAGTACGATGGCGACCTCGATGGCCATCGGCAAGATGGCCATTCCCGAGATGATGAAGAGCGGATACCATCCTGCCATCGCGACCGGATCGGTCGCGATGGCAGGAACGCTCGGCCAGATTATTCCTCCGAGCGTTCTGCTCGTCATCTATGCCGGTGTGGCACAGGTGCCTGTTGGTCCGCAACTGCTAGCAGGGATGATTCCCGGACTGTTTCTTGCGTTGTCGTACATCGCTGTGGTGACCGTGTGGGCCCGCGTCAAGCCACAGGTCGCACCGAGAAGCGATCGCTCCGGAGTGACATGGGGTACGCGACTGCGGTCGGCTTCACGATTGGGTCCGCTTGTCGTGATCTTGCTTGTCGTGCTCGGAGGGCTATATACCGGCTACTTCACTGCCACCGAGGCTGGAGCAGTGGGTGCGGTGGTTGCAATCCTTGTGAGCCTTGTCAGCCCGGAGCGCAGGCAGAAGGACGGCTCCAAGAATCTTACGTATTTGCGCACCATCGGTACGGAGACGGCGACGTCAGTTGCAAGCATCTTTCTCATCGTCGTGGGTGCATTGATGCTAAATCGAGCGCTGGTCTTGAGCGGGCTTGCACAAGACCTTTCCTCCCGGCTGGCCGGACTGGAACTCGACAGAGTCACGCTTCTGCTGTGCCTTATCATCGTCTACATCGTTCTGGGAATGTTTCTGGAATCGCTTCCGATGATCCTATTGACCGTGCCGCTTTTGCAGGCGCCGCTGGAAGCGGCAGGCGTGGACATGATCTGGTTCGGAGTGTTCCTCATCGTCCTCTGTGAGATAGGTATGGTGTTTCCTCCTGTCGGGTTACTGACCTTCGTGGTTCACCGCCTGGCACAGAACCCGCAGGTGAACCTGGGTGTCCCAATCAGTCTGCAATCGGTATTTGCCGGCGTCATGCCATTCGTTGCGGCCACGATCGTATTGCTGGGGGTCTTCATCTACTGGCCTGACCTTGTGCTGTGGTTGCCCGGTTCGTCGAGCGCAGAATAAAAATCAGACCGCGTGGCGCTGACTCTCTCCGGGCTGGGAGACAAGCCGCGCGGTCTATTTTCTGTGACCCGTTTCGGGCGCATCTGCAAAACCGGAGCGTGCGGACTAGATCGTCCTCAAGTACTCGACTCGCCAGTTCGACGTCTCGCCCCAAATGGCCTCCGCTACTGAGTGGGTCGATGGTGCAGGTCAACAAGATCGCGGCGCCTTTCGGCAACTGTTATCCCCAAGTTCACCAGTCGCGCGCTTCTGTCGCGCAGGTCGGAGTTTTCCGATGTCCGTGCACGCAAGCTCCTCGTCGACCACTGTGCTGACGACGGTGGTCTGTTTGTCGGGCATCGTGGTCGCCCTGCAGCAGACCCTGGTCATCCCGCTACTACATGAGTTCCCGTCGATCCTGGGCACCGACTACGCGACTGCATCCTGGCTGGTGACCGTGACGCTGCTCACCGCCGCCGTCGCGACGCCGATCGTGTCTCGGCTCGCCGACATGTTCGGCAAGCGCCGCATGGTGCTCGCGTCCCTCGCTGCAATGGTGGCCGGTTCGCTGCTCGCAGCGGTTGGTGGAACGCTGGTCACCGTGCTGATCGGGCGCGGGCTGCAGGGTCTGGGCTCCGCGCTGATCCCGGTCGGTATCGGCATCCTGCGGGACGAGCTGCCGAAAGCGAGGGTCGCGGGGGCGACGGCGATGATGAGCGCGACGCTCGGCATCGGGGGCGCGCTGGGGCTGCCGCTGTCGGGGGCGTTGTACGAACAACTCGGTTGGGACTCGATTTTCTGGCTCTCCGCTGCCGTCGGTGCCGTGCTCTACATCGCCGTTCGCATCGTGATCCCCGAGTCGCCGGTCCGCACCGCCGGCCGCTTCGACTTCGTGGGGGCGGTCCTGCTGTCGATCGCACTTTCGTCATTGCTGCTTGGCATCTCGAAGGGCGCGACCTGGGGATGGACCAGCGAGCGGACCGTGACCGCACTGGTGGCCGCCGCCGTCGCGTTCCTGCTGTGGTTCCCTTACGAGTTGCGGGTGGGACAGCCGATGGTCGACTTGCGGAGCTCGGCGCGCAGGCCTGTGCTGCTCACGAACATCTGCTCTCTTTTCGTCGGAATCTCGATGTACGCCAACATGTTGTCGACCACCCAGCAGTTGGAAGCATCGACCGACACGGGCTACGGAGACGGGATGTCGGTACTGACTGCGGGGCTGTGCATGATGCCTGCAGCGCTGATGATGGGGGTGTTCGCGCCGATTGCGGGACGACTGATCGGGCGGATCGGTGCCAAGTACACGCTGATGATCGGCACCGCCGTCCTCACCCTTGCCTACGTCGCGCGGGTGTTACTCACCGGATCCGTACTACTGATCGTGCTCGGTGCGATGCTCGTCACCGCGGGCACCGCGATCGCGTACGCAACCATGCCGATGCTCATCATGGGGTCGGTCCCCATCACCGAGACCGCTTCGGCCAACGGCCTCAACGCGTTGCTGCGTTCGGTCGGCACGTCGATGTCCAGCGCCGCCGTATCCGCCATCCTGACGGCGGTCACCATCGAGGTCGCGGGGCACGCCGTGCCCGCACTGGGCGCCTTCCAGTTGACCTTCGTGATGGCGGCGGCGACCGGTCTCGTGGCGACCGTCCTCGCGGCGTTCATCCCGCGCTCTGGTGGGATCCCGCGGACCCGCGCAGATGTCGACGAGTATGCCCCGGCGGAGCTCGTCGTCTCCGGCGCCGTGTTCAGTGCTGAGGATCGGCCCATCCGACAGGCCGTTGTCACCGTCCTGCGCACCACCGGCGAGCCCGTCGACTGGAGCAGAGCCGACAATGCCGGGGAGTTCTCCGTTGTTCTCCCGGATCCGGGCACGTATCTCGTGATCGCCAGCGCCGACGGTTGGGCGCCGCGATCGCACGTGATGGACTTCGCCGACGGGGCGGACGGGCACCGGGTGACGCTCATTCAGCGCCTGCGTCTACGTGGTCGCGTCACCACCGCGGGCCGCCCGTGCGCGGACGCTGTGGTGAGCAGCGTCAAGGCCACCGGCGAGTACGTTGCGACGACGACCACCGCTGTGGACGGCAGCTACGAACTTGCGCAGCCGCCCGGCGGCCGGTACGTCATCACCGTGCTCGGCCCCGACCGCCGCACTACGACCCGGCAGCTGGTGGTGCTCACCAAGCCGGCGCAAGTCGACCTCGACCTGGCTGGTGACCTGCAGCCGGCAGGTGTGCCATGACCGCACCGTCGACTCGCGAGATCGTCGTCGAGGCCGCCAGGGACCTGTTCGCGCGCCGTGGCTACACCGCGACGACGATCAAGGACATTGCCACCGCCGCGGGATGCTCACCGGCGCTGGTGATGAAGTTGACCGGGAGCAAGGCGGAACTATTCGCGGCTGCCGATCCGTCGGCGGCCGTGCTGGACGAGGCAGGAGCCGGGGCAGTGGTCGAACAGCCGCTCGCACCCGAAGAGCCGGTCGGGTCGCAATTGGTGCGCAGGCTCGTCGGCCGCCGCGACGGTGACCAGCCGGAGCCGTGGGCGATGGCTCCGATCTTCATCCGGGAGTCCGCGGATCCGGAGGCGACCCGCACCGACATGCGCGGCCGCTATCTCGATGCGATCGCAGCCCGCATCGGCGACACCTCTTCGGAGCGGCTGCGCACCCAGCTCGTGCTGGCCGAACTCTTCGGTCTCGCTACCGCGATGCGCCACCTTGACCTGCTCGGGCCCGACGTGATGGACAGCGAGACCCTGATCCGACGCTATGGCACGGTCCTGCAGTCAATCATCGACGGCACGGTGTGACTGGCGTTGGGGCGGTGTCGTGTGTGGAGCACGTCCTGGGCCTGCTCGAGTCGGTGCCGCCGGAGGATCGGCGTCCGTGTGAGGCGATCGAGCATGCCCGCGCGTAGGTGCGGGGGGAGGTGACAATGATGGCCGCCCGCGCGGCGGGTGGCCATGCGCTGGGCCGGCAAGGGATCTGCGCGGCCCGGCACGCCGACCACCCTGCGGGGCAGGCCGGGGTTGTGGCGCATGTGGCTGCGCAATGAGCCTGGTGCTGCCGCGTATACGATCAATGACATCCACGAGGCGAAGGAACCGCTCGTGATGATCGTTGACGACTGGCACCGCATCACCGACCCGACCACACTCGGCGCCCTCGATTCCGACTCACCAATAGCTGCCATCACCTTCAGGTCGTGGTGACCAGCCGCAGCCGATCGATGCCCCAGCCCTCCGCTTCGACGACGAGGAAGCCCGATCCTTCCTCGTTGGCATCCGACGCATCGCCCCGGCTGCGTTCGTTCACCGACGGATGGGTGGCCGCCCTGCAACTGGCGTCACTGTCGCTGCGCGGCCGGGACGACCCCACCGAGCTGATCGCACACCTGTCCGGCCGGCACCGCCCGATCGGCGACTACCTCGTCGAGAACGTCCTCAACACCTTCGAGCCCGACATTCTCGATTTCGTCCTGCGCACCTCGATCACCGAAAGACTGTCGGTGTTGTCGAGAGCATCGACCTCGACGCGGCGGAGCAGGTGTGCGGTGAGGGGCTGACATCGGAGGAACTACTCGACCTAGTGACCGCCCTGGTGGACAAGTCCATCTTGGTGCGGGAGGAGCACGGAACGGCCGTGCGTTTTCGGCTCCTCGAGACCTTGCGTGATTACGGCAGGGAACAGGCGCAACANGCCGGCGAGTATCAAGAGCTGCGCAGGCGGCATCGAGNCTGGTACAGGCGGCTTGCACTCTCCGGCGAGGCGGAGTGGATCAGCTCCCGGCAACTCGAATGGATTGCCAAGTTCGATCGGGAGCAAGCGAACTTGCGTGAGGCGATGGAGTTCTGCGTATCGGACAATCCCGAAGCCGGACTGACGATCGCCAGCTTCGCCGGAGAGTGCTCAGCCGAAATCCGGCGAAGCAAGGGAGAGGTTGACGCCTGCAACTTCTTGCCGCATCGGCGCCTCCGATGCCCGCTGCTAGTAGACGCGTTCATGTTGTTGCACTTGGGGATTTACCAGCCTGCCCGACGTGCATCGGAAATCTGTGGATCGTCTGACCGGGATGGGGCGCGATCGCCGATGTCCCGGTGCAAACTCGTACACGGTGCTCTCCGCTCGCCAACATCGGTGGTGGCGACGCGTCGCGCAGACCCATGCCACGATCTCGGGTGAGGTTCGTTTGGCCAGAGATCGTGGCATGGGAACTCGTTCAGATCGTTCAGGCCCGCGGATTTGTATCAGTTGCGCCACGTGGCGCCCCCACAATCAATTCTTTCAATCGCCGTGGGGGTGCTGGTGAGCTAGGGGTCCGTTCCAGGCGTTGCCGGCAGGACACCGTGTCAGTCTGTGGGCCATTCCAAGTTGAGTTCGTGGAGTTTCAGTGTGAGCCCACTCGACATACGCGGGGCGGGGCCGTCGGCGATCCAGAAGTCTGGAATTCGGCTGAACCATTCCTCGAGGAAAATATTGAGCTCGAGTTTCGCAAGTCGCATACCGATGCACGTGTGCGCGCCCTGGCCGAACGTGGTGTGGCGTGCTCTACGTCGGTCGAAGTCCAACCGCATTGGATCTGGATTCACCGTTTCGTCGAGACCACCGAGCGACGTGACGGCTAGGATGAGATCACCCTCGCGCAGGGTAGCGTCACCGAGCTGGGTGTCGCGTCGCACTAGGCGAGCGATGGACGAGAGTCCGAATCTGCGCGCGAATTCCTCGACCGCGACGCCATACAGATCCGGGTTGGCGGCGAGTTCCTCTCGGCAGCTGCGGTCTTGGGCAATGTAGCGCGCAGCAAAAGCGGTCATCAGTGCGGTTGTATCCAGCCCTGCGGCAAGGAGCAGGAGACACATACCCAGGACTTCTTCGGGCGTGAGTGGTTGTCCATTCACCTCCGCCTGGACGAGCGAACTGATGACGTCTTCACGCGGCGCGGCTCGGCGCTCCTCGATATGACCGCTCAGATAGGCGGCCATCTGGGCCCAGGCCTCTGCTGCATCGGGCGCGGCCGGATCGGCATTCCTTAGCATCGTGGCCAGACGATCGGCGTCTTCGATCGGGAGGTCGATCATCGTGAGGAAGGCGATGATCGGCATTGCGCTCGCGAAATCAGCCACGAAGTCGCATCGACCCTGTGGTCGTACCCGTTCGATAATTTCGATCGCGATCGCTCGTGCGTTGGCAGCTACTTCGTTGAGCTTGCCGGGCGTGAAGGCCGGCGCCAACAGCTTTCGGTAGTCCGCGTGTTCGGGCGGATCGAGCTGAACCGGGATGAACTTGGGAGCGACACCCGTGGGAATGACCAACTCACTGCTCGAGAACGTCTCGTGTTCGGTCAGGACGCGTTGCAGGTGTTCGTAGCGAGTAGTGATCCAGTGGCCACCGTATCGCGGCGTCCAGAATACGGGTGGGTGGGTGTCCTGTACGTTCTTCCACAGCTGGTGGATATCTTCTTCGCAGTAGTTGTCGTGCATGCCCGGAATGTTGTAATGGTCGATATCGTGGACCAACTTGTCATCGACGTGATCCGGAACTGACCCAATGTGGTCGACCGTCGTCATTGGTGAATCTCCTTCTTGGCTGTGTATCGGCTGGGATCGACACACACCGTTCACACAGGCGTGCGTTCGGTGCATGTCGGGCGACCGATGTCGAAAGGGTGCGCAGTACATTTCGGTACTGAGACGCGCCTGGAGTAGCGAGACAGAACCTAAAATGTGCATTTGAATGGGTGCTGTTCGGCGACTATATAGTTCGAAAATATCGAGTCCGCTACTCGTTGTCCGCCAGCGTGCACGCACGGGGGTGGTGTTGTTCTCGTCGTGCTGTTGGTGTGACTTGCATCATTTGATGGATGAACTCTGGCTGCCGTCGCCCTCCATGTCAAGACGATGAGCCCCACGATGTGCGCGAAGAGTAAATTGGGGTCCTATTTGGTGAATTAAATCCGTACCCTATTTAGTCGATACAGGCACCGTCTGTTGACTGCTCCAAACTTTCTCTAAATAGTTGGGTATCACTCCCTCGCAATCGAAGTAGTCCCGTCAGGTAGGTATCTGCAATGGTTTACGTCGTCACTCAACCGTGTTGCAACGACGCGTCGTGCGTCGAGGTTTGCCCAGTGAACTGCATTCATCCCACTCCAGACGAGGCCCCCTTCGCTGTGAGCGAGATGCTCTACATCGACGCGCAGACGTGCATCGACTGTGGAGCATGCGTCGATGCCTGCCCTGTCGACGCGATCACGTCGGGTGATGAGCTACGTCCGGATCAGGACCCCTACTTGAAGATGGCGGAGAACTACTACCAGCGTTATCCGCTCGAGTCTGATGTCCGCACTGAACCTAGCCGCATCAGTATCTCCGCAGACAGCGGGAGTTTGCGCGTCGCTGTCGTCGGTTCAGGGCCGGCCGCCTGCTATGCGGCTCTCGATCTGACTACTCGCGCAGGGGTCGAGGTCAACGTGATCGATCGGCTGCCCACGCCATATGGTCTTGTCCGCGCGGGTGTGGCTCCCGACCACCAACAAACCAAAGCTGTCGCGGATATCTTTCGGGCTGGGCTCGGGCACAAGCGTGCCCGGTGCTGGTTCAACGTCGAGGTGGGCGAGCATGTAAGCCACGAAGAGCTCCTCGCACACCACCACGCGGTGATCTACGCGGTCGGTGCGGCCAGCGCCCGCAACCTCGACATTCCCGGAGAGAATCTACCGGGTTCACACGCCGCGACCGAGTTCGTAGCCTGGTACAACGGCCACCCTGACTACGCTGATCTTACCTTTGACTTTTCCGGCGAACGCGCTGTGATCATCGGCAACGGAAACGTGGCACTCGACGTCGCCCGAATTCTGGTCACCGACCCGGAGGAGCTCGCGAAGACGGACATCGCCGATCACGCGATCGCTGCTCTGCGCGAATCCAAGATTCGGGAGGTAGTCGTGGTCGGGCGTCGCGGTCCCGCGCAGGCTGCATATACCAACCCGGAGCTGCTTGCCCTCGGTCAGATCCCCAACGTCGATATCGTCGTCGAGGGACTCGAGAGTGCCCTCGATTCAGCAGGCCGTGCCCTCCTCGACGATCGTGTCGTCGAGCCGCGGATTGCACTGAAGGTTGAGCAGGTCGCGAACTTCGCGAAGCGTCCTCCAACCAAGGGCAATAAACGAATTGTTCTGCGGTTCTGCAGCGTACCTATGGAACTCACCGGCGATGGCCGCGTGGAGTCCATCACCTTCGATCGCGCCGAACTGGTCAACGCCAATGGTCGCCTGGAAATGCAGCCGACCGACTTTGTCGAGAGAGTTCCTACCGGTCTCGTATTGCGGTCTGTCGGATACCGGGGGAACCCTGTTCCGGATCTCCCCTTTGACGATCAACGCGGGATCATTCCTAACGAGGCAGGCCGCGTCGTCGACCCTGTCACGGGGGATCCACTGGTCGGCGTATACACCGCGGGATGGATTAAGCGCGGTCCTACAGGAGTCATCGGCACCAACAAGGTGTGTTCCGAGCAAACGGTCGACAACCTTGTCCAGGATTTCTCGGCGGGCCGCCTCACCGAGCCCTTCGCGGATCGAGACTTCGGTGACCTGGTTTCGCGGCGCCAGCCCAACTACATCGATTTCCGCAGCTGGCAACGGATCGACAAGCAGGAAACGGCCCGCGGGTGTGAAGCGCGCCGTCCCCGCGTCAAGTTCGTCGCCGTTGCTGATCTACTCAAGGCATCGGCTGCTGTGTAGCCGGTGCGGTTGCCTGTCGGCCGGTGCGATCGTCTGCGGCCGCCAGGTGCGAGAGTCTCGATCCAAGGGAAAGTTCTTCGGAGCACCGGCATCAGAGCGCATACCGCGCCGGCGGCGTAGAAGTCGAGCCTCCAAGTGCCACATAGAGTTGTCGGCGGCCGCACGCCCCGGAAGATAGATACCTCGCCCAGCAAAGAATCCACGATCCCGGTGGCCACCGTCGACCGTCCTCCGAGAATGACCCACAATCAGGCACAGGTTCGCCAAATGGGGGACTGTCAGATGTCGGTGGATCTGACTTGAGTGCATGGGGTCAAGCCCCATTAATGGGGTCCACCCCGCTCGCTGTTGAGCAGCATCTGTTGACTCAGCTCAACGACTCCGGGAGACGGTGTGCGCGCGTAACGCGCGGGCCGCGCTCGATCAACCACTGTCTGCGGAGATCCCGACCGTCGAGCTGCTCGTCGAGCATGCCAATGGTACGGACGAGACGTGGGCGAAGGCGAGCGGAGTCGTGTTCTACCCGCAGGTTCCGGCCCTGCGCCGTACGCGGCGCGGTAGCGGTTGCAGATTGTGATGGACGCGCCGGGGCTCGCGTCCATGCCGGTGCCGGCGGCAGGGGCAATTGGTGCACGAGTGCCCCAGCGAAGAAACTCACAGGCTCAGCAGACACGCGGTTCCCGCCGGTCGAGGAAAAGGCGAGGCGCGCTGGTCGTTCGGACTCCCCAGGAATACGGCCGGCGTCTGGCGTCGGGGGCGGAGACGATCGTGATCGATGCCCATTCTGACCTCTGGTTCGACCTCCGGGGCATCCCGCGCGGAGTCGCGGTCAAGCTAATCGGACAATCGTGCGGCGCCATCACGGCAGGCGCCAATGGCACCAGAACTCGCATCATGAATCGGCTCCACGCACTGAGGCGGCAGCTGCTTGCCGGTGGTGCGACCTCGCTGACCGCCGCTGCGACCGCCCTATTGCGGGGCTACCGCGCCACGAGCGCGGTCGACCCGATACGGGTCGGGCTGTGCCGGATCTGATTGCCGACATCCGCCGCCTCGACGACCAGCTCGCGGCGAACGAGAAGCAGATGACCGAGACCTCGACGAGTACGGCACCCGCCTGTGCGAGGTCGAGGGGATCGGTGCGGTGACAGCGGCGCGGCTGAGCCGCACCGGACGAGCCAGCCGACGCGAACTACGATGGCTCGGCACCGATGCAGATCGCCGCGCCGACACTGACCGCACCGACTCTTCCGCTGCGGCGACCGGCAGCTCAACAGCGCGCTTTGCACTGTCGCCCTGGTTCAGATGCGGATGAGCCATCGCCGGGCGCGCACACTACGACAAGAAGATCGCTGAAGGCGGAAGACCGCAGCGGCGAGGCGCGCCCTCAAACGTCATTTGTCCGACCATATCTGGCGCATCATGCTCACCGACGAAAACATCGTCTTCGATCGGACAAGAATCGATCCGCAGGCGACGATCGACAATTAGAGAGGCACCCAGGTTGAGGGGTTCGTCCGTCAGGTAACGAGATCTGGCGCAATTTCGTGATTTCTATGTGGCGCTTCACTAATTGCGGCCGTCCACGGTGCTCGCTTCAAACCTCGGGTCGATCGCTTCTCCGGGCCGGATTCAAGGAGAGGGAGCCGTTCGCCGCTCCGATTTCTAAATTCACTGCCTCGCATGACATTCGCCATTCGAATGTCTGTAACCCGCGTGGCAAGTCACACGGGGTCGATCGATGAGATGAGCCACTGGCCGTCTACCTTCTCGAGGCCGATTCGGAGACGCGCACCGTCAATCTTTGGTGTCTGCTGGTCTGCCGCGGTGGTCGACTGGTTGATGAAGGCGAGCACCGTCGCGCGCCCCTGGTCGGCATTCACTACCGAGGCGTCCTGCACCACAGTGGTTGTGACGATCTTCCGTTCGATGGCAGATGGCCGGACGGTGGAGTCGACTAGTTGCTCGAAGTCCGACTTGAAATCTCCGGTCAGAGCGTCGGTCGCCCCAGTGAGCGACGCATCGAGGCTGTTGTAGTCATAGGACAGCACCTTGGGCAGAAGATCGCGGGCAGCAGTGACGGCCTGTGAACGGGACGTGTCAGTGTCCTCGGCGGTGCGCACCTTCCCGTATAGCACGGCGCCGATTGTGACAAGCGCGCAGAGGATGAAGGTCGAGCACCCGAGTGCAAGAACCCGCCGGCGACTTCTTCCCGAGGCTGAACTGTCGGCGTGGATTGAATCGTCCATTGTCGTATCCATCGGTTCGTTCGCTGTCGTGGAGTCTGTAGGAGTCCCCTGAGGTGTGGCGGAGGATTTCATGGTTGCGCTATTGGTGGCGGTCATGCGACGAACTCCAGATTCGAGATCATCCAGCGGTCGTTCTCCTGGGTGAGACTTATTCTCATCCGGAAATGCCTTTGCTCGCCGTCCGGTGCCTGAGCATTCTTGACCGTGGCGGTCACGGCGGTCAGGACCTGTGCACTTGTCGGGTCCACGTGGATGAGCCCGGTCTCGATGACGTTTCCTGTGGAATCGACCTTGCTGTCGCTGACCATCTGGGTGACCGTGGCTGCTTGCTCTGCAAATTGGTCCCTGAAGGGGCCGGTGGCCATGCTCAGGAGGTGGTCGATGTCGGATTGGGCAGTTTCAGCTTTGATACTGGTGAGGCCGACCGAGGCATCACGTGCAACGTCGAGCGCGGCCGCGCGTCGCGCTTCGGCTCGATGCTCGTCCTGCACCTTGCTCCACAACGTAGCCGTTACCGTCGAGGCCGCGACGATGGCGGCGATCAGAACCAACAGTGCTGTACTGAAGGTTTTGTGGTGGACGACGTACTTTCGTAGCCGTGTGCGTGCCGTCGTGGTTTCGGACCCGAATCGAGTCGTTATCGAATCCGGGTTTTCGTCGCGGTCAGCGGCGGATCGAAATGCTTTGCGCTCGATCAGTCCGACGGCGCTGTCCGCGCCGGCATTTACTTCAAGATCAGATTTTTCCATGTTTCCTTCTCCGTACCTTCCTCCCTGGCGGACATCGTGTCCAGCAGATATAGCCGTCCATCAGGTCCTGACAACAACCCGGTTTGTGGGTCGTACGTGGTTCTCCAATCGCTGCTCTGGGCCGCGGATCCCGTGTCGGCTGGTGTATCACCCGGCGCCGGGGCAGACGTCGCCGTCGGCGCGGGCGGTGATGGGGTAAGCGTGGGGAATCCCGGCGACGACAAGGTGACGGGGGGAACCGAGCCCACTGGAACAGGCTGGCTACCCCGGGGCCTACCGAGGCACTCCTCGAAATAGGGGGTCCGGAGGTCTTGGTCGTTGGCGCACGGAGTGTTGCGCGCCCCACGCACGTCCCGCGGATCGTCCTGCGCAACTTTGCAGTACATGTCCGTCGGTTGAGGTGCCGGACTGACGTCGTCCCACGCTCGTTGTTCGGACATCGGAGTGAAGCCTTCGTAGCACGGGGGAGGGTCGTTCGACGTCGTACGCACCCGAAGACGGATGGAGGTTCCCTCGTCGGTGTGGATAAAGGCCGTCTGCAACGCGGCGACGACAGCGGGATACAACACGAGGGACTGTGTCAGTCCAGGGATCTGGAGTCTGAGAACTTCGCCGGTCGAGGTGAGGTTGTCGAGCAGCACCGGCAACGACTGGGATATCCCCGCTTCCAGGTCGTTGATCGCTGTTGCCGTTGTGGGAGCATCGTCGATGACTGCCCGCAGATCGCTGTCGCTTTGCACTACCTGAGTAGTGAACGAAGCCAGGTCTCTCGTTAGTGATTGAACGTCGCCATTGATGACACTTTGGGTGTGGAGGAAGGGTGGAAGCTCACGAAACACCTGGCTCGAGGAGTCAGCGTGTTCGACCGCGCCGCTGACGATGGTGTCTGCGTGTGCGATGAGTTCCCGAATATCCTGTTCCGCATCTTGAAAAGCGGTAGACATCTCATCGAGAAGCACAGTTGAACTATCGGCCGGGATCGCTCGCGCCAGCTCGGTCACACTCGTCAGCATGTTCGTGATGGGTTCCTGCGGGGTCGTGCGATCGGCGGGAATTACCGTACCGGCTTGGAGGAAGGGCGGTTGGTCGTTCTCGGAGGTGAGTTCGACGTACTGTTCGCCGACGGCGGTCGAGCTGCGGATTGTCGCGTATACGTCGGCCGGAATCGCCGTGGCGTCGTCGAGAGAGAGGTCGAGTCGAGCGCCGGGACCGTGAAGAGCCACACCGTCAACCTTCCCGACCTCGACGCCCCTCAAGGTGACCAGGGCGCCGACGTAGATTCCGGTGGCATCGGTGATATCTGCGGCGACGTGATACTGCTGGAATCCCATGAGACGTGGCAGCTTCAGGTACTGGACTACGACCACAGCTGTCGCCACGACCGCGATAATGGCAAAGGCGGCGAGTTGCATTCTGATCAACCGTGTGAACATGTCAGTTACCCTGCCCAGGAAGAGGGGGAGCGGGAATCAACAACGATTGCAACGGATTGATTGTCCGTTCCGCATCGTTCGGTGGCGCTGTCACGATCGGCGCCGTAGCGAATGCCCCGCCTAGATCCTTGGTCGTGAGATTGAACGTCCCGGCAGCGCTGAGATAGTCGCCTTTGAGGACATGGTCGTGAGTGCTGACAGGAAACAGCAACGTGAGGATGATGTCGGCGGCGTTCGGTAGGTCCGGAGCAGCAGTGACGAGGCTGTCGAGGATCGGTTGAAGGTCCGACATGATCGACAACAACGAATCGCGAGACCCCTCGACCGCCTGGGTGCCGAGATCTCCGAAGGTTGCCATCGCACCGGCGGCATTGACGATGTCGTTCGACTGTCTGTTCAGTACTGTCAATCCGGGTTCGAGTCGTTCGATGGCACTACCGAGTTCAACTCGTTGGTTTTCGAGGCTCTGGCCGAATTGGTCCATCTGATCGATCAGGCCGGTGATCTCATAGCGCTGGGCATCCAGCGTTCCGACCAATTCGTTGAGTTGGTCGATGAGGTTCCGCACCGTTCGATCGTTTCCGCCAAACGATTTGTTCATCTCGATGGTGATCGTTCGTAGGTGGTCGACGGCGCCGCCGTTGAGCCAGATGGACAATGAACCGAGTACTTCCTCGGTCTCAGGGAACTTGGTGGTGCGGTCGATCGGGATGACGGCGCCGTCGCCGAGGCTGCCGGTTCCCTGTCCATTTGCTGGTACTGCGAGCTCGACGATCTGGGCGCCCAGGAGACTCTTCTGGCTCACCGCCGCGGTGGTATCGGTCGGCAGAACAACGTCACCGCGGATACCGACTTCCACAACCGGTTGCCAGCCGTCCAGGTGGATCGATTTCACCGTTCCGACCGTGACATCGTTCAACTTCACCTCGGAATTCGGGACGAGGTTGGCGACGCTGTCGAACTGAAGGGAGAGGGTGTAGCTGTCGCCGCCCGTTCCTTCACCGGGGAGGACGATCGAGTTGACACCCTTGAAACTGCAGCCGGTGAGTGTGGCAGCAGTGAGGGTAAGCGCGGTGCACGCGCTGATGCGGCGAAGTTTCCGGCTCACTTCTGTCCTTCCGGAATTCCGAATAGGGACCCCAGGGCACCGGTATTGATGGGAGGAGTGCCGGGTACAGGCACTGCTGCGGTCCCTGGCGGTGCTTGGTCGGTGGTACCTGGGCGGTTCAAAATATTGAAGCCCAGGGGCAGATTGGGATTGTCGAACTGCTTCAGATAGGGGTCGAGAGATGAGCGGCAGTCGTCGAGGGTTCCCCCAAGGGAAAAGACGGTCTGGCACACAAAGGTCGGTACGTCGGCGAAGTGTGGCAGTGCGATTCTGCCGGTGAAGGAATGCGAATTCGGATCGTAGATGTTGTAGAAGTTGGCTAAGGTGATCGGTAGCGAGTGCAGCACGTTGGCCAGTGCCGTCTGGTTGTCCTGGACCATGGTGGCAACGTCGCTGAGCTGGCCGACACTCGACTGAATTCGGTCCTTGTTCTGCAGGACGAAGTCGGATACTGCACGCAAGGCCTCGTCTAGTTGTGTGAGCGCTTCTGCCATCCGCCCGCGGTTGTCGTTCAGCAACGCTGCAATCGACGCCAACTGAGTGGTGAGCGTCTGTATCTGAGAGTCACTCTGGTTCATTGCGCGAATGAACTTGTTGAGGTTATCGATTGTCGCGAACAGGTTGGTGCTGCTACGCCCAATGGTTGCTGCGGCATCGTGTAGCGCGGAGATGGTCTCGCGAATTGATTGGCCATTGCCGTCGAATCCGGCAGCGGCACTGTCGACAAAGCGAGCGAGGGAGCCGGTACCGGTGTCCTTGGGCCCGAGTGCCTCGGTAAGGGTGGTCAGTTCATCTTTGATCTGGTCCCATTCCACCGGCACCGCCGTCCGTTCGATTGGGATGTCGGCGCCGTCTGCGAGTTCTGGTCCACCCGTGTAGGTAGGTGCGAGTTGGATGTACCGCCCACTGACCAGGGCCGGAGACACGATCGCGGCCATGGCGTCGGCCGGCACCTTGCGGCCGCCGTCGAACTCGAAAGCTACGACGACTTCATCGCCGTGCGGTTCGACTGCCGTGACCTTTCCAACCTTCACGCCGAGGATGCGCACCTCGTCACCGGTGTAAAGTCCGCTGACCCGCTCGAAATGCGCGGTGACCCGTGTTGTCGGTGCGACGTGGTCCCACACGGTGACCGTGCCAAATCCTATGCTGATGACTGAGACGACGCCGATCGCAACGTATAGCCACCACTTCGTGCGGCTGATCGTGGCCATCACTTGCCTCCCGTCAGCAGTTCCGGAAGGCCGGGAATCAGATTGGTCGGTGCGAGGTTCGGAATGTAAAGGTTGAACCCAGGAAAAGCGGATAAGACCTCCCCTAGTGCACGGAGAACGCCGGCGCCACCAGTCAGAGTCCCCGCGACCGACTCGCGGTTGCGTTGGATCAGCGCGAGCGCGCCGTCCAGTTGATCCAGCGCAGGGCGGAGCTGTTCCTGATTGTCGGTCACGGTCCCCTTCAACTGTGCGGACAGGGCGGCGGTGTTACCGAACAGTTGGTCGAGGGCCTGGCGCTGGTCGTTCACTGTCGATAGCAACACCGAGCCGTCGCCGATGAGTTGCTGGATCTGAGCATCTCGGCTGGCGAGGATTCCCGACACCCCTGCGGTACTCGCCAGAAGATCCTGAACAGCTTGGTCGCGACTTCCGACGGTCGTCGAGATTCGTTTCATTCCATCGAGTACGGGGCGCATCTCGTCGGTGGTGTCGTCGAAGGTCTGGGAAAGGACGTCCAGGAACTCCGATACTCTCGGGGTATCGATGTCGCTGACGTTCTTCGTCAAATCCTCCAGCGCGGCAGCGACATCGTAGGGAGGTGTCGTGCGGTCGAGCGGGATCAGCTCGTTGTCACCCATGTGCTCGCTGCCGTCCGGTACCACTTGCAAGGCCTTCCGGCCGAGCGGGGTTTGCGCCTTTATCTGCGCGGTGGTGAGGTCACCCAGTTCAACCGCGTCGTTATCGATGGTGAAGGTGACCTGTACCCAGGTATCCATCAACTCGACTTCGTCCACCTTGCCGGCGTGGACCCCCGACACGATGACGCTGTCGCCCGATGCGATACCCCCGGCCTCGGAGAACGCCGCACGATAAGTTCTGCCCCCGAAAGAACCGATGCCTCCGCTGATCGTGAGGACGGCAACGAGGCTCACCAGGATCACTGCGGTGCCGACGAAGCCGAGTCCGGCCGCGCTCCAGCGCGGGATTCGTAGCTGTTTCATTTCACCGGCTCTCCGTTGCAGCGGGCCATGTCACTGTTGATCCACGGAGTTTTGACATCCTGACCTAACGGGTCGAACTGGAATCGCAGGTTGCAGAGGAAGAAGCTGAAGAAGTCGCCGCTGACGCCGATTCGGCTGATGGCTCGGTAGGTCTCAGGTAGCTGTTGCAGAGTGCCTTCCAGCGAGGCCGAGTTGTCGTTGATGGTGGTCGAGGCCTGCTGGAGTTTCGGCAGAGAATCCTTCAGGTCGGGACGAACCTGTGAGAGTAGATCCGCCGCCGAGGACGTCAGACCGTTGATGTGCACCACTGCCTGCGATACGGGGTCGCGGCCGTCGGACAGAGCGGAAACCAAGCCCTGCAGCTGGTCGATGAGGTCGGTTACTGTGCGGTCCCGGCTGCTGATAACACCAAATCCATCGCGGAGGTTGGTGATGACTTGGCCGATGACTTGGTCGCGGTCTGCCAGGGTGGATGTCAGCGATGCCGTTGACGCCATCAGTGTGGCGATCGAACCCGATTCACCTTGGAAGGCGGCGATGAGCGATCCGGTCAGAGAATTGACCTGCTCGGGATCGAGAGTGCGGAACAGGGGCTTGAAGCCACCGACAAGTACATCGAGATCGACCGCTGGGCGGGTGCGCTCCACCGCGATCGTCCCACCTGCGGGGAAAGTTCCAGCACCGTCGCCCGGGAGGAGTTCGAGATAGCGATCGCCCACAAGGTTCTTGTATCGGATCGCGGCCTCGAGACTCTCGGGCAACTCAGGTGCATCAGACACTTCGAAGGTGACGCGCACTTCGTTCCTCTCGGTCAATTCCAGATCGTCCACGGTTCCGATCCGGACCCCGCCGATGCGGACCTCTTGGTTCGGCTTCAGGAAAGACGCATCGGTGAAGATGGCGTGATACTTCGCTTTCGGCCCGCCCGTCTGTGTCTCGTTCAGCGCGAGCCCGAGAGCGACTGCGGCGAGCACTGCGACCAGGAAGAAGGACACCAGTTTGATCGTCGTTGCAACGTGTTTCATGGATTGCCGGCCCCCTTGGTTCCCAGATCTCCGAACAGGAACTGTCCAAGCTGAATCCACCCGATTTGAAGGTTGTTGTTCCTACCCGGATACGGGTTGGCTCCGGTGTCGTAGGCGACGAAGGGGACAGAATCCGCATTCGCGCGAGGCAGGCCGTGGCAGTCAGGGCCCGTGTCGACTCCCGTCTTCGGCAAGTCATGCGGGTATTCGTAAGCCGGAAGGCCGGGAACGAAACCCAGTTCAGCGCTCATGTTCTTCTGAACGCCACCGTATCCCGGCCCACCCATAACTGCGCGAAATTGATCGGCATTGTAGGACGAGCCCGCCACCAAGCAGGGCACCACCGGCGAATATCGCTCGAGCACACCGACCGTGGGCTTCAGCACATCAAGCGTGGTGATGAGCCGGCCGCCGTTGTTACGCAGGAAATCGGAGTTCTCGTTTCCGAACTTCGCCATGGACAACCAGAAGGCGCCGAACTGTGCCTGCTGTTCTGTAACCGTCTCACTCGTGACACCGACGTTCGACATAGTCTCGATCAGGGGTGGGAAGGACTGCGAATAATCGTGAACCACCTCCGTTGCGGCGGGGAGCGTATCGACCACTGCAGGAAGATTGGGATTAAACCTGCCGAGGAACTCGTCGAGCTTGCGCATGATCGTGGAGATTTGATCGCCCTTGCCGTCGACGGACCCGGCGACGGATCCGAGCGCAGTGTTCAGCTTCTGTGGGTCGAGAGCTGCGAGTGCCTTCATCACCGCGTCGAACGTCGAATTCAGTTCGACGGTGACGTCATCTGTGGAAAGGACGGTGTTCGGTCGGAGGTGGTTTGCTGGGGTGGCCTCCGTGTCGGAGATGAGATCGACGAACTTGACACCGAATACTGTCGGCGGGAGGATTCGTGCCTGAATATCGTCGGGAATGTCGGGTATACGGTCGGGATCGATCTTCAGTTGTAGCCGCGCGCCGTCTGAGTCCACTTCGATATCGCCGACGGTGCCGACGGGCACGCCACGGAGTTTGACAGCTGCGCCCGGTTCCATGAGGAGGCCTGCGCGTGGCGACATAAGCGTTACGATCTCCGATCGAGTGAAGGATTGGTTGAATTGGGCGATCGCCGCCGCAACCAACGCACCGATAGCGATGATCGTGGCGACACCGAGAATGGGCAGCCGTGTGGAGTGTCGAGTGGTCACTGTTTACCCCGTGATGTGCACAGTCGAGGCGCCACCATAGATGGCGAGATCCAATACGAGGTCGATCATCATGACCGATATCAGCGAGGAACGGACGGCGCGGCCGACGGCTTCCCCGACCCCGGCGGGCCCCCCGGAAGCGTGATACCCGTGGTAGCAGTGGTTGGCCATGACAAATATGGCCATGACCAGGGCCTTGACGAACGACCAGAAGATGTCGCTGGGTATCAGGAAGACACTGAAGTAATGGTCGTACGTGCCACCGGATTGTCCATAACCCGCGGTGACGATGAGGCGTGTCGCGATGAACGAACCGATCAGCGCCAGGCAGTACAGCGGGACGACGGCAATCGAGCCCGCCAGGATGCGGGTCGTGACGAGGAATGGCACGGACGGCACAGCCATGACCTCGAGCGCGTCGACTTCTTCACTGATTCGCATCGCGCCGATTTGCGCTGTGAATCCGGCGCCCACGGTGGCCGTCAGGGCGATACCAGCGATGACCGGCGCGACTTCACGTGTATTCGAGTACGACGCAACGAATCCCGCGAGCGCTTCGATGCCGACGTTCGCGAGGGAACTGTACCCTTGGAGTCCTACCTCCACCCCAATCGCTGCGGTCATGAACACGACGACTACGACGGTTCCTCCGATCACCGCGAGACCGCCGGTGCCGAGACTCACCGAGGCCAGCAGGCGCATGACCTCTTTCCAGTACCGCCGAGTCGCGTGAGGGACTCCGGTGGCGACATGACCGTAGAAGTCGGCCTGTGAACCGATTTCGGTCAACTTTCGGACAGGAGCTCGGGATATGAGGTAAAGCCGCCTGCCCATTCGAGACGTGGGATACACGATTGTTGCGCCCCTAATACTTTGACTGCAGGAATACAGCGGAGATGATCGAGTTGGCCAGAAAGAGCAGCATGAAGCTGAAGACGACCGTCTGGTTCACGGCGTCTCCGACACCCTTGGGTCCACCTTTGGCCTTGATGCCCAGGTAGCAGGCAACCAATCCAGCGAGCAGTCCGAACACGGCTGCCTTCAGTTCACTGACGAGGAAGTCGACAAGATTCACCAAGAGGGTCAAGCTCGCTACGAACTGGCCCGCACTCGCGTTCTGGACGAGAACGGTGAACAGGAAGCTTCCCGTAAGACCGACAACTGTGACTATTCCGTTCAAGGCAAGAGCTACGAGGGTCGAGGCGATCACACGGGGCACGACGAGGCGTTGCACGGGATCGAGACCAAGAACTTCGACAGCATCGATTTCTTCGCGGATCTTTCGGGCACCGAGATCGGCGCAAATTGCAGTCCCTCCAGCGCCGGCGACAACAAGGACACTGACGAGCGGGCCGATTTCACGGATCACCGCCATACCTGCCCCGGCTCCCGACAAGTCGGATGCGCCGAGTTCTGCCATCAACTGGGTGAGTTGGAAGACGACGATCACGCAGAACGGTATGGCGACCATAATGGTCGGGACAAGTGCGACACGAGCGATGAACCAGGACTGAGTGACGAGTTCCTCGACTTCGAACGGTCTGCGGAACACGTGCTTGAACGTCTTGCCGCTCATGCGATAGAAACCGCCGACATCGGCGGCGACCGTCCAGATCCCGCGACGAGCCGCTTCGGATGCGGCTCGCACCTTCGTAGTCATCCCAGGGGAAAGGCCTTGTCTGCCTCTGCGGCCGTTGGCGATTGTCACGTATGTCCTCCAGTAGGAACGTCCTGTGGAACGGCGTAATTACTCCGTCTGCATGCAATCGCGGGATCTGATCGCACAGCCGTCGGTGCCGCCATGCTTCCTGCCGAAAACTCGTCGTCTCAGGCTGGTGGGCTCCGACCTGCGCCGAACGCCTGGTGTCTGCGCTTCTATAGGGCGGGGGAACCGTGGCGCGCGAGATAGTCCTGCGGATTTGTGCGCTGACACACACTAAGGCGTACTATGTTATAACGTCAAGCCTGGATCGGCATTAGGCGAAATCGACGTTTCCGCCAGTTCGCCAGAGCATCTCGTGCGAGGGTTCCCTGTCGGTGCAGATTGTTTTAGAGTTACGGGGCGAAATTTCTTGGTGCCGAGCACCCGTGGCATGTCGGTGAGCTACCGGACATATGCCGTTCGCATCGTCTTCGTAGGCGCGTGACTACCTCGCTCGCTCGTAGTTCCACAGTGCGTCCGTGGGCACCGAAGTGTTGTGGATCGAGCACCGATCAAGTAGTTCCGAGTCAGCGCACAGTATTTGGATCACAGGAGGTAGACATGGGTGTCGAGGTATCCGTCGAGGGACTGACCAAGTCCTTCGGCTCGCAGAGGATCTGGCAGGACGTCACGCTGACCCTTCCGGCCGGTGAGGTCAGTGCGTTGCTCGGGCCGTCGGGCACGGGTAAGTCGGTGTTCCTGAAGTCGCTGATCGGTCTGCTCCGCCCGGAGCAGGGNTCGATCGTGATCGACGGCACCAACATTCTNGAGTGCTCCTCGAAGGAGCTGTACGAGATCCGGAAGCTGTTCGGGGTGCTGTTCCAGGACGGTGCGTTGTTCGGGTCGATGAACCTGTTCGACAACGTGGCGTTCCCGTTGCGCGAGCACACCAAGAAGTCCGAGTCCGAGATCCGCAAGATCGTGATGGAGAAGATGGAACTCGTCGGCCTGCTCGGGGCCGAGGACAAGCTGCCCGGCGAGATNTCCGGCGGTATGCGCAAGCGTGCCGGGCTGGCGCGGGCGCTGGTGCTGGATCCGCAGATCATTCTCGTCGACGAGCCGGACTCGGGTCTGGATCCGGTGCGCACCACCTACATTTCGCAGACGTTGATCGACATCAACGCGGAGATCGATGCGACGATTCTGATCGTGTCGCACAACATCAACCTNGCCCGCACGGTGCCGGACAACATCGGGATGTTGTTCCGCCGCCATCTGGTGATGTTCGGTCCGCGGGAGGTGCTGCTCACCAGCGAGGAGCCGGTGGTCAAGCAGTTNCTCAACGGCACGATGATCGGTCCGATCGGGATGTCGGAGGAGAAGGACGAGGCGCAGATGGCGCAGGAGCAGGCGATGGTCGACGCCGGGCACCATGCCGGTGGTGTCGACGACGTCGANGGCATCGTTCCGCAGATGAAGGCGACGCCGGGGATGCCGTTCCGGCAGGCCGTGGCCCGNCGNCAGGAACGGGTCCGGCACATCATGCACACGTTGCCGGAGAACGCCCAGATCGCGATCCAGGAAAGCCTCGACGAGTATCCTACAACGGATTTCGCCGTCGAGCCCACGAACGTGATCCGCGTAGACGCGCTCGCGCCGGCGAATAGTCGGGGCTGGGAGTAGGTGGCGTCGACCTAGGCTCGCCCGTTGCAGGGTGCAATCGATCAGGATGTCGTAACAGCCAATGGTGGCCCCGCATCGGATGTTCGGTGCGGGGCACTCGGGTCAGTCCGGGACTATCGGTGGGTGAACGCCAGGCGACGCCGGAGAAGTACCGGAACAGGTTTGCCAGGGTGAGCACTTCGGTGCGGGCTGGGGTGCGTATGGCGTCCCGGTGTCGAGGGCGGTTAGTTCGGCCAACTCTTCGCAGCGGGCGTCGGTGGCGTCGGCGATCTGTCCGAGAATGCGCTGGCGCGCAGCGAAGTGATGGGACCGCTACTGTGGGAAGGCCTTGCGCGCGGCGCGAACCGCACGGTCTGCGTCAGCGGCACCGGAGGCGGGGACACGGCCGATCACCTTCCCGCGGCGGATGGGAGTGGTCACGTCCATCCATTCACCGGAGAGTGCTTCCGCCCATGCGCCGTCGACGAACAATGGGTCGTCGCGGGCCTCGGGAATGCCGAACTCGGACAGGGAGGTCTGGGTGGAGGTCATGCGTGTGTCTGCTTGGGCGGCGGGTGCCCCGCTCGGGTAGGGACTAGCAGGGCGAGTGGGTAGTCCACGCGGACGATGGTGACTGTCGGCTATGACGGCGACGAGCCTTCGATACGCGGGCGGGCGCGGATGGCGGTGACGATTGCCGAGAAGTCGCGACCAGGGCCGTCTGCAACGATATGGCCACGCTGGACCAGGTTCGTGGCCATCCCGAGGCCCATGTTTCCGAGTCCCAGAAACGCGATTTTGCTCATGTGATACTCCTCGAGTGTGGTCGTCGGCAGATGGAAACGGCGACGGTGAGGCGAGTGGATGTCGTCGCCGAGACCCGTGCTCGGCAACGCGCGGTCCTGCAGAGAGGCTGCAGTCGGTGTGACGTGCGGGGCCGGCGACGGGATCACCGAATCTGCGACGGGATGTGCATTTTTGCATTGCGGCAGGTCTGGGGGAAGATTTGGAGGTCGAGACAGGAACAGATCCAACTGAGTTCGAATATCGTCCGATTCATGGTGGGCCGAATCGTCCGGCTCGGAAGTCGAGGAATGCCTGACGAATTTGTGTTTCGGTGTTCATGACGAACGGTCCGGCGGCGACGACGGCCTCGTGGAGTGGTTCGCCAGCGGCGAGAAGGACTTGCAGATCCGTGATCGCGGCGACCGAGAGCTCACCGTCTGCTGCGATCGTCGGCCGATCCAGCCACAGAGTCTGCCCAGCACTGCCACGAATGTGGTTCGCGCCGAATTCGCCCTCCCCGTCAAGGATGTGGACGAACCCGTTGTAAGAACTGGGCAAGTCTTGTATTACATTGGCGCCAGCCGCCAGTCGCGCTTCGGCGATCGTCACCGGCACATGGTTGTGTGTGGGTGACGTTATGCCGTTCGACGTTCCCGAATACACGGTGATCTCCACACCGGGCGCGACATGCCGCGGCATCTCGGCCGCACGAAGATCTTGATACCGCGGATTGGTCATCTTCTGCGCTGCCGGAAGGTTCAGCCACAGCTGCAGCAGGTGCACTTGCTCACCGGCGGGAGGTTCTTCGAGGTGGATGACACCGCTGCCCGCGGTCATGTATTGCACGTCGCCGGGGCCCCAGGACACCGCTGTTACCACGATTGTCGATATGGGTGAGCGAGCCGGCGAGGACGTAGGTGACGGTCTCGATTCCTCGATGCGGGTGCATTCCGAAGGCCCCGACTTCGAAGTGGTCTTCCATCATGAGCAGGAACGGATCGTGGCGTGCCCAGTCGCCGGCTGGGATCAGGGCCCGAGCGACGTGCTGGGGCGAGTCCTTGATCAGGGTCGGGTCGTCTACGTCGGCAATACGGCGGGCTATCGGCACGAGGGTAGCGGGCTCGAGGCTCATAACCATGCTCCTTTCGAACTGGCTCCTGGTCGGGGGCTATAGCGCCATGCGTTATCAAATATTGCACGCCATCGGTGTGGGCGCCAGCAGAGGTCTGACAGTGTGTTGGCGGCCCCTGTGTCGACTGTCGCGAGAAGGCAATGGTTCCCGGCACCTTTTGGCGGTGCGCGCAAGAGGTTTGTGGCCCGGGTCACGTAACTTTTGTGGTGGTCGTACTCAGGATGTCGATGCAGCAGGTGAAGGACCACTTTCGCCGCCGCGATCATGTCCACGACGTACAAGTCGAAGCTCTTTGTCTGGTCGCCGGGTGGGGCCAGACGCCTCCGTTGAATGAAAGAAGTGAGAACAGTGACTGCTACTGCGATGCCGCGGGATACTCGGGATTTGTTGGCGGAGGCGGTGAAGATTGCTCCGGTGGTTGCCGAGGCGGCGCCGGAGGCGTTGGAGTTGCGGCGTGCACCGGATCGCTCGGTGGAGGCGC
>NZ_NHML01000066.1:0-14004 GCF_002165735.1 Rhodococcus sp. NCIMB 12038 | reverse complement strand
ATTTCGCCGAGGGAGCCGCCGAAGACGGTGGCGTCCTGGGAGAAGACGCACACGTCGCGGCCGTCGACGGTGCCGTAGCCGGTGACGACGCCATCGCCGACGGGGCGGTTGTCGGCGAGGCCGAAGTTCACGCTGCGGTGGCGGGCGAGGGCGTCGAGTTCGACGAAGGAGCCCTCGTCCAGCAGGGCGGTGATGCGTTCGCGGGCGGTGAGCTTGCCCTTGGCGTGCACCTTTTCGACCGCGGCTTCACCGCTCGGGTGCTGCGCCTCGGCCTGACGATTACGCAGGTCGGCGAGCTTTCCCGCCGTCGTGTGAATATCGGGCGTACTCGCCGACTCCGCCGCGCTCGGCTCCTGAACAGTGGTCATGACAGGTCAGCTTAACGAGCGGCGGCGAGCTTCTGCCAAGGGAGGTGGTCAGGCGGCGGGTTGCCCGGACCCGGCTACTGACCAGTACCTTTTCCTGTTCGTCCTAGGCTGTGGTGATGTGGACCGACCTGAACCGACCCCCTCTCAACGCCGACAATCTGCGGGCGGCGCTCGTCCGCGGTGACGACGACAGCGACACCCGCAAGTTCTGGTCGCGGCTCGACGTGGTGCAGGAGACCGGGTCCACCAACGCGGATCTTCTCGCGCGCGCCGCGACGTCGGACTGCGACCGGCACGTGCTGCTCGCCGAATTCCAGGGCAGCGGCCGGGGCCGCCACTCCCGCGCCTGGGTGAGCCCGCCGCAGGCGCAGATCGCGGTCTCGGCGTTGTTGACGATGCCGGGGATGCGCGTCCAGGACATGGGGTGGCTGCCGCTGCTGACCGGCGTCGCCGTCGTCGACGCGCTGCGCGCCACCGCCAAGGTGCCTGCGGAACTGAAGTGGCCCAACGATGTGCTCATCGACGGACGGAAAGTCGCCGGGATCCTCGCCGAGGTGTCCGCCACGGCACCGGATCCCGCGGTCGTCGTGGGGATCGGACTCAACGTGAGCCTCACCAGAGAGGAACTGCCCGTCGAGCACGCGACGTCGCTCGTCCTCGAAGGCGCCGAGGTCAGCGACCGCGACACCCTGGTTCGGGCGGTGCTGCGGGCCATCGCCGATCGCTGGCAGCAGTGGCACGACGCGAACTGGGACGTCACGGAACTCGCCGGGGCCTACCGAGAGCGCTGCGGCACGCTCGGCCAGCGGGTGCGCGCCGAACTGCCCGGCGGGCGTGAACTGATCGGCATCGCAACGGACGTCGACGCGGAGGGCCGGGTCGTGATCGCCCCCGACGGACAGCCCGGCACGGTCGCCGTCGCCGCAGGTGACATCACACATTTACGCCCGGTGCGCACCGAGTAGTGCCACACTGTGGTACATGAGTACCTCAATTCCGGAGTCCTCCGTCACCGCAGCCCGGCGCACGTTGACCGGGCTCACGGTGGTGCTCGGTCTGCTCACCCTGGGCCTGGGCATCGCCGTGCTCGTGTGGCCGCACGTGACCCTCACGGTGCTGGCCGTCCTGATCGCCATCCAGTTCTTCGGATTCGGGATCGTCCAGATCATCCGGGCGTTCGCCGACGTCGAGGCCAGTGGAGGCGCGCGCACCCTCGTGGGCGTATCCGGCGCCCTGGCAATACTTCTCGCGTTCCTCGTGCTGAGGAGCCCGCTCCAGACCGTTGTCATCATCGCGCTCATAATCGGTGCGTGGTGGGTGTTCCGGGGTGTCCTCGAAATCGTCGAGGGCGCCTCCGGTTCGGTCGCGAACCGTGGCCTCACCATCGTGCTCGGAGTGATCAGCGTCGTCGCCGGGGCGTTCGTGCTCCTGCAGCCCGAACTGTCGCTCGAGGTGTTCGTGATCGTGGTCGGCGTGTGGATGGTGCTGTACGGCCTCATCATCGTGATCACCCCGATCGTGCTCAGCCGCATGCGGTAGGGGCACACTCTTCGCATGGGATATCCGGAGGACGCGCTCGCCGAGGACGAGGAACTACTGCTTCACCGCCATCCGCACTGGAAGATGTTGCTGCTCCCCGCCGTCACCTTTCTGCTGGCGACGGCGGTCGCGGGTTTCGCGGCGGGTTTCGCCGAGAACAAGCTGGACGGCTCCGCGCTGAACGTCGTGCTCGTCGTCGTCCTCGTGCTGTGGCTGGGACTCGTCGGATGGCGCTGTGTCGCGCCGTTTCTCAGCTGGAAGTTCACCCACTTCATCGTCACCGACCGCCGCGTCCTCATCCGCCAGGGTGTGATGACGCACACGGGGATCGACATTCCGATGGGGCGCATCAGCAACGTGCAGTTCCGGCACGGCCTCCTCGACAGGATGCTCCGCACCGGAACGCTGGTCATCGTGTCGTCCTCCGACGATCCGCTGGAATTCGACGACATCCCCGACGTTCAGCGCGTCCACTCCCTGCTCTACCACCAGGTGTTCGACGCGATGGATCTCCACCGCGAACGCGAGCGGGAAGACCCGCGCGGCGACGCCGACACCGGCAAAGGCTGGTAACCGGTCACAGCCGTCTCCGCACCTCCGTACGCTGTGGAGGTGACTGCTGTATTGCTTGCCGAAGATGACGAAGCCATCGCCGCCCCGCTGTCGCGGGCACTGGGCCGGGAAGGATACGACGTCACCATCGAGCAGACCGGCCCGGCAGCGCTGGAGCAGGCGCTCGACGGGGCCTACGACCTGCTGATTCTGGACCTCGGACTCCCGGGGATGGACGGTCTCGAGGTGTGCAGGCAGGTGCGTGCCCACAGTTCGGAACTGGCGGTGCTCATGCTCACCGCGCGCACCGACGAGGTCGACTTCGTCGTCGGACTCGACGCCGGAGCCGACGACTACGTCGGGAAGCCGTTCCGGTTGGCGGAGTTGATGGCCCGGGTGCGTGCCCTGCTGCGTCGCCGCGGTGGCGGCGAGGATTCCGTCGTCGAGGTCGGGGGCATCCGGCTCGAGCCGGCGGCCCGCCGGGTGCTCGTGAACGGAACCGAGATCGCCCTCGCCAACAAGGAGTACGAGCTTCTGCGGGTGCTGCTCGAACACGCTGGACAGGTGGTGTCCCGGGACACCATCCTCGCGGAAGTGTGGGGCGACGTGGAACTGCGCGGCTCGAAGACCCTCGACATGCACATGTCGTGGCTTCGCCGGAAGATCGGTGACGAGGGCCCCGCCGCCGAACGTCGCATCGCGACGGTCCGCGGCGTCGGTTTCCGCATCAACACCGACTAGGCGGGGTAGTGCGCCGCAGAATTCTCCAGTCGATCCTCGCAGTCGTGATCCTGACGGCGCTGCTGCTCGGTGTGCCGCTGATCTACACGGCCTGGTTGTGGGTCGAGGACTTCAACCGGAGTGACCTGCAGGTCCGGCTGGATCGGATGGCGACGGAGATCATCACCCAGGAGGGCATCAACGGCGTCGTCGAGGGCAACCTCGACACGAACTCCCTGCGACTGCTGACGCCCGCCGGGGGCCGACTCGTCGTGGTGTACCCGACCACCGACGACGGCGCCGCACGTGTGGACATCGGCGAACCGGCCGTGCAGTCGCCGCTCGTGGAATCTCTCGCGATGGGCACGTCCGGTTCGCTCCGCCTCGAGGTGCCGTCCGACGAGATGCGCACCCAGCAACGCCAGGCCGTCGGTGCCGTCGCGCTGCTGGTGCTCGTGTCCATCGCCGCAGGCACCGTGGTGGCGTACGTCACGGCGAAGCGGCTCGCCGATCCGCTACGGGATGTCGCGAACCGGGCCGCCCGGCTCGCGGAGGGCGACTTCCGGCCGGACGTGCGGCGCCACGACATCCCCGAACTCGACCGCGTCTCCGACGTTCTCGATTCGGCGACCGTCGAGATCGCGGGACGGTTGCAGCGCGAGCACGCACTCGTCGCCGACGTCTCCCATCAGCTCCGCAGCCGACTTACGGCCGTCCGTCTCCGGCTGGACGAGCTGTCCGTGCACCCGGATCCGGCCGTTGTCGTCGAGGCCGACGAGGCCATGGCGCAGGTGGACCGGCTTACCGTCGCGATCGACGAACTGGTCCGCTCCTCCCGCAGCAGCGGCACCGAGACGCAGGTGTCGGTGATCCGGGAGCTCAGTGTGGTCATCGCGGACTGGAAACGGCCGTTCGAGGACGTCGACCGCCAGTTGCTGCTGCGCGGAGACACGAACGTGATGGCGTCGACCACCGGTTCCCGGCTCCGCGAGGCCGTGGCGGTCCTCGTCGACAATGCGCTCATGCACGGCGCGGGGACGTGCACGGTGTCGGTGCGTCTGATCCAGGGACAGAATCAGCGGGCGCCGGGCAAGGAACTGTCGCCGCGCGAGGCGATGGTGTGCGTGGAGGTGTCGGACGAGGGTGTCGGCGTCAGCAACGACCTCGCGCCGCACATCTTCGACCGCGGTTTCTCGGGGGCCGGTTCGACCGGTGTGGGCCTGGCGCTGGCCCGCGCGCTCATCGAGGCGGACGGTGGCCGGCTGGAACTGCAGCGTCGCCGTCCGGCCCTGTTCGCGATATTCGTCCCCATCGCCCGCGAGCACGTGCCGACACGGGTCACCGGGATCCGGGAACCGCGCTGACGGTCAGGGTTGGCCGATCTCTTCCTCGGCGGTCTCGTCGACGAGATCCGGGTCGATGAGATGCACGTTCTCGTCGGGGAAGGCGAACCGGCGCAGGGCCCAGAAGCGGAACACCATCTGCAGCAGGTTTCCGATGATGTAGTTGAGCACGAAGTCGACGACCACCAGGGTGGTCAGATTGTCCTGCGTCTCGCGGATGTCGAACACGTTGTTGGCGATCCACAGGGGCGCCGCGGCGAGGAGAACACCGACTCCACTGATCGTGAAGAACAGCAGAGCCTCGTGGTGGCGTTCCCGTCCGCCACGGTTCTTGAACGACCATTCGCGGTTGAGAATGTAACTCAGGACCGTCGCGAGAATTCCGGACAGAATCTTGGCGACCACCGGCTTCTCTTCGAGGATCGTGAGGCTCAGCGAATAGAAGATCGCGAGGTCGAAGATCATGGTGGTGCCGCCCACAATCGCGAACTTGATCAGTTCGTGATGGCGCAACGCGAGAGCCCGGAAAGGCTGGGGAACGCGTGCAAGGACGCCGTCGACAAATGACACAACGGATGAGTTTACGAAAGTCGGACCGGATACCACCAATTGGCGGCGAGATCATCAGGAGAATCACAGAAACTGGGGACCGGCGACCTCGGCGGCGGAACCCGGCACCGGACGTGACAAACTAGTGACCCGTGACCGGCAACTCTGACTCCACACCGCGTCCCACGACACCCCGCGATCTGACCGCCGGGCAACCCGTCGTGACGATGATCGGTGGCGGCCAACTCGCGCGAATGACCCACCAGGCCGCAATCGCGCTCGGCCAGACCCTGCGGGTGCTCTCCGGCACCGCCGACGAACCCGCAGCGCAGGTGAGCCCCGACGTCGTCCTCGGGAGCCACACCGACCTCGACGCGCTCCGCAGGGCCGCGGTCGGGTCACACGCCCTGACGTTCGACCACGAGCACGTGCCCACCGAGCACCTCGACCTCCTCGTCGCCGAGGGTGTCAACGTGCAGCCGCCGCCGACGGCGCTCATCTACGCGCAGGACAAACTCGCGATGCGCCGCAAGCTCGGCGAACTCGGCGCACCGGTCCCGGCGTTCGCCGAGGTGACCTGGGCCGAGGACGTCGTCAAGTTCGGCGCCGAACACGGCTGGCCCGTCGTCATCAAGGCCGTCCGCGGCGGATACGACGGCCGCGGCGTGTGGATCACCGACGATTCCGACGAGGCCGAGCGCATCGTCACCCAGCAACTCGACAAGGGTGTCTCCCTCCTGGTCGAGGAGAAGGTCGAGATGCGGCGTGAGCTGTCCGCGATGGTGGCGCGGTCACCGTTCGGTCAGGGCGCGACGTGGCCGGTGGTGGAGACCGTGCAACGCCACGGACAGTGCGCCGTGGTCCTCGCCCCCGCCCCCGCGCTGCCCGACTCGGTCGCCGAGGCCGCCGAGGAACTGGCGCTCCGCGTCGCGTCCGAACTCGGTGTGGTCGGAGCCATGGCCGTCGAACTGTTCGAGACCACCGACGGCACGCTCGTCGTCAACGAACTCGCGATGCGCCCGCACAACTCCGGCCACTGGACCATGGACGGCGCCCGCACGTCACAGTTCGAGCAGCACCTGCGCGCCGTCCTCGACTACCCGCTCGGCGACACCGCACCCCTCGCACCGATCACGGTGATGGCGAACGTGCTCGGCGCGCCGACCGCGCCCGAGATGAGCATGGACGAACGCGTCCACCACCTCTTCGCCCGGATGCCCGACGCGAAGATCCACCTGTACGGCAAGGGTGAACGTGAGGACCGGAAGATCGGTCACGTGAACATCGTCGGCGGGCCGGGCTCGATCGACGACCCCGAGTACGTGGCACGAGTCCGCGAGCGGGCCGAACGCGCCGCGCACTGGCTCTCGCACGCTGAATGGACCGACGGATGGGATGAACACGGTGAGTGACACGGCAGCACGGCAGGGCGCACAGGTCGGGCTCATCATGGGCAGCGACTCCGACTGGCCCACCATGGAGGCCGCCGCGGAGGCGCTCGCCGAATTCGGGGTGCGCTTCGAGGTAGGTGTCGTCTCCGCACACCGCACACCGCAGCGCATGCTCGACTACGCGAAGGACGCCGCAGGCCGCGGTATCCAGGTGATCATCGCCGGTGCCGGGGGCGCCGCCCACCTGCCGGGCATGGTCGCGTCGGCCACCCCGCTGCCCGTCATCGGTGTGCCCGTCCCGCTGAAGTACCTCGACGGCATGGACTCACTGCTCTCGATCGTGCAGATGCCTGCAGGCGTCCCCGTCGCGACCGTGTCCATCGGCGGCGCCCGCAACGCCGGCCTCCTCGCCGTCCGCATCCTCGGTGCCGCCGACCCCGCCCTGCAGCAGCAGATGGTCGCATTCCAGGACGGGCTCGAGAAGATGGTCCTGGGCAAGGATCAGGCCCTTCGCGACAAGCTGCTGGGCTGACGTCGTACTGAGCCGCCACTCTTCGCTCTCTCAGGGCCGGAACAGCCCTCGGAGGCCAACGAGTGGCGGCTAGGTTCACTTCGGGCGCCGACTGCGACGTCGTTTACGCACGGCGGCGATGATCTCGTCGGCAGGTTGGGCGCGAGTGCGAATCCGCGAAGGCTGAGCTCGCGGCCGAGTACGCGCTCGGGTTCCGACGCCGCGGAGGGAAGCGTGCCGCAGGAGCCGCTGCGCGGTGGGCGTCCCGTGCCGACCGCGGTGGGTGAGGCAGAGGTCACGGAACTCGTCGGGTTCGACGCTTCGATTCAGCTCGGCATCGACGAGTGATGCGACGTCTCGCTCGGGCATGACGACGGCGCAGTCGAAGAGCGCCTGGGCGGGGGACACCGCCGGAAGCAGAGTCACCGTCGACACTGAGTGCGGTGCGAGGTCGCGACGGTAGAGCCGCAGCCAGTCGGGTGGCGTCACGCGGTGCCCCCTCGGGATCGTGGCTTCGACGACCGTCGGTTCGGGCAACCACCCGTACAGCCAGGCCGCCGTGCGGCGACTCAGCACCGCGGCCGGCCGCCACGCGGACACCGCGGCGCACCGGTCGTACGTGTCGGGTTCCTCAAGGGAGTACACCGTGGGCAGCACACGGTGGTAGCGGCCACTCCGGCAGCGGGAGGCGATGGTGCTGCGCGGGATTCCCGCGGCGCGAGGTTGTGGATGAACCCTGCCGCGAGCGCTTATCCTGCGCACATGAAACGCAGCCACGGGGTCCCGATGATCCGCGCTTCGCGGGGGAATCCCCAGTCGGCGGCGATCACCCGGCTGGCGTTGGCGTATGCCCGGCTGTGGGGTGCGCGCATCACGTTCGACGACGAGTTCGGCCTGTTCGTGTGCAGCGGCATGCGCGGTGGGTACGCGCGCGGCGGGACGACCATCGGCGGTGCGTTTCTCACCGGCCGGGAACCGGCGAGATCGTTGCTGCGACACGAAGCGGTCCACGCCGACCAGTGGGCGACGTACGGGTGGACCTTCGCGCTGCGGTACCTGTTCGAGGAGTCGATGCGGCGCGGTGCCCGGAACAGGTTCGAGATCGCCGCGGGCCTCGCGGACGGCGGCTACCGGGACAGCTGACGGGTGATCTTCTCGGTGTCCACCCGTCGCGCCTGAGCCGCGGTGTCGGCGTTGGCGACCTGCACCAGTGACGCGCCGGCCGCGAAGACGGCCACCAGACCGTCGATCAGGGCGTCGGGGGAGTCCCACGCCTCGACGGACAGCACCCGGTCGGTGGCGGTGATCCGGTGCGTCTCTGCGGAGGCCAGTGCCGCGGCGAGAACGTCGTCGACGCTCTTGCCTGCGAGTGCGGGCCCGGCGACGGTCGGCCGGAACTGGTCGCCGTGAACGCGCACGGAGGTGGCGTAGTCGGTGATGCCGACAGGAAGGTCGGGGACGGGGCGGCCGAATGCGTCCAGCGACAGCGCCGCGACCTCCGGGACGTCCTCGACGTCGCCCAGGCGCTGCGGCGAGACGAGTGCGATCTCGGCGTCCGCATCGGGTTCGAGAACGACCTCGGCGCCGGCCCACCAGACGCCGAGGAGGACCGCGGCGGTCTGCCAGTGCGCGGGCAGGAGCACGGCGACGCGGGCACCGGGTTCGACGGCGAATTCGTCGCGCAGCAGGTTGGCGGTCTTGGCCGCCCAGTTGGCGAGGGTGAGCGCCGAGAGTTCGACCCGTTCGCCCGTCGCGTCGTCGTAGAACGTGACGCGCGGTCCGGCCGGGTCGTTCTTCAGGATCGGGTCGAGCAGGGCGTCGGTCAGCGTGCGGGACGCATGGTTCATGGACACAGTCCGTCTCTCGTTTTCTAGTTCACACAACGCGGGCCCGACGAGCCGGCATCGATGGGCGGGCCGGGCGGTGCCGGGGTGGGGGTGGTTCCTGCCGTGGACACGGGTTCGAGGCCGGTCTCGGAGGACTCGGACGACGAGGTGGTGCTGATGGTCTCGGCGGACGTCGGCCCCTGATAGTCACCGGACAGCACCACCCGGACCGAGCCTTCGGGAAGCGTCGGGTCCGTGTCGGTGGGGAGCCCGCCGAGTGCGGCCGCGACCGCCTTGGCGCTGTCGTCGTCCGCGGAATGCGCGAAGACGGTGGTCTCGCTCACCGCTTTGCCGGTGTAGTTACCGATCTCACCCTGGCCGTAGCCGAGCGACGTCAGGGCGTCGGCCACACCGTTCGCGAGACCCCCGACGTCGCTCGAGTTCGCGACGTCGACGGTGACGGTCGAGGTGTCGATGTCGGGCGTCTCGGACTTGGTGGTGGTGTCCTCCGAGTCGGCAGGCTCCTCGCCGACGAGACCGGCCACGTACTTCTTCACATCCTTCGGCTTGACCTCGACGATGGATTCGCCGTAGTCGGTCATGCCGTTGAGATCCGCGACCGGAATGGTCTCGAACTGCACCTTGCCGCCGGCGAGGTCCTGCAGTTGGGTGGCGAATTCGATGATGTCCCAATCGTCGTCGAGCACGACCGAACGTTGCACCGCGCCGCTGAGTTCGTTCAGCTTGCCCGGGTCGCTGAGGGTCTTCGCGGACAGCACCTTGCCGACGAGGGACGCCATGAACACCTGCTGGCGCACGATGCGGTCGAGGTCACCGCGGGGGAGGTCGTGGCGCTGGCGGACGAAGCTCAGTGCGTCCGCACCCTTCAGCGACTGCTCACCGGCGGGGAAGTGGGCGCCGGACATGTCCTCGTCCACCGGTTCGTTGAGGCAGACGTCGACGCCGCCGACCGCGTTGGTGAGGAGGACGAACCCGAGCAGCCCGACCTCGGCGTAGTGGTCGACGGTGATGCCGGTGAGGTCTGCCACCGATTGGATGATGGCCTCGCGGCCTGCCTTCGTCGACTCCTCCTCGGCCTCCTTGTCGGTGGCTCCGTCCTCGACGAGTTTCAGCCGCTCGGTCTCCTTGGTGGCGCCGTAGGCGGCGTTGATCTTCGACATGCCGATCCCCGGTACGTCGACGTAGGAGTCGCGGGGGATCGAGATGGCGGTGGCGGAACTGCCGTCGTTCGGAACGCGGATGAGGACGATGGTGTCGGTGTTGGACGCCACCTCCTCGCCGGCGCGCAGCGAGTCGAGTTCCTCCTGGGAGAGGGGGTTGCCGTGGGCGTCGGTGCGGCTGTCGGTGCCGACCATGAGGATGTCGACGGCGCCGTCGGCGCTTCCGCCGAGTCCGAGACCGCCCGCGGTTGCCAGATTGTTGCGCAGCGAGTCGATGCTCCGCCACGCGAATCCTGTGACGACGAGTGCGAGCACCGACAGCACCGCGACAGCGATGTGAATCGGCCGCCGAGCGGTGCTCGGGGGTGCGTCTGGTGCGGGTTGCTCGTGTGACACGGAAACCAGGCTACTGGTCGACGCGGCTGGAGCAGGGACGTGTGGATCGGCGTGCCAGACTGGGCGCCGTGACGAACATCCTTGTGACCGGCGCCCGGGGGCAGCTGGGTGGACACCTCCTCCGACGAGCCGAGGCCCGCGGGATTCCGGCCCGGGGTGTGGGCTCGGACGAGCTCGACATCACCGACCGCGACGCGGTGCTCGCCCAGGTCGAGCCCGGTTCGGTGGTGATCAACTGCGCCGCGTACACCGCGGTGGACGCGGCGGAGTCGGACGAGGACACCGCGCGGGCGGTGAACGAGGAAGGTCCTGCGAACCTGGCGGCGGCGTGCGCCCGGGTGGGTGCCCGGCTGATCCACGTCTCGACGGACTACGTGTTCGCCGGGGACGGCGACACGCCGTACGAGGTGGACGCCCCGACCGGTCCCGCGACCGCCTACGGACGTACCAAACTGGCCGGCGAGCGCGCCGTCCACGCGGCGCTTCCGTCCGCGCACGTGGTGCGAACCGCCTGGGTGTACAGCGGGGTGGGCTCCGACTTCGTCTCCACCATGCGCCGCCTCGAGCGTGAACGTGACACGGTCGACGTCGTGGACGACCAAGTGGGCTCGCCCACATTCGCCGGCGACCTGGCCGACGCGCTGCTCGAACTGGCCGGTCGCAGCGACATCGACGCACCGGTGCTGCACGCCACGAACTCGGGCCGGGCGAGTTGGTTCGACCTCGCGCGCGCCGTGTTCGAGGAGGCGGGTGCCGACCCGCAGCGCGTGCACCCGTGCACGAGTGCCCAGTTCGTGCGCCCCGCCCCGCGACCGGCGTACTCGGTGCTGTCCGGCCGCGCGTGGGCCGACGCCGGGCTGACCCCGTTGCGGCCGTGGCGAGACGCGTTGCGCGCCGCTCTGCATGCCGCGGTGTGAGAGGCACCCCCTTTCAACGGCTACGCTTGCCCGCGTGAGTTCGAAGCTGGCCGTGGTGACGGTGACCTATTCGCCAGGTGAGCATCTGGAGCAATTCCTGGGCACTCTCGCCGAGGCGACGAAAGAAGATCCGCAGGTCGTAATGGCCGACAACGGTTCGACGGACGGCGCCCCCGAGGCCGCGGACGAGGCGCACGAGCACGTGCGCCTGTTGCGCACCGGAGGGAACATCGGCTACGGCGGTGCCATCAACAGGGCTGTGGCGGAGATCGACGAGGACATCGAGTTCGTCGTCATCGCCAATCCGGATGTTCGCTGGGCGCCCGGATCGATCGACGTTCTCCTCGCGGCCGCCGAGCGCTGGCCACGGGCGGGGGCGCTCGGACCGCTCGTTCTGGAACCCGACGGAAGCATCTACCCGTCGGCGCGTCAGGTCCCCGACCTGGTGTCGGGAGCAGGGCATGCGGTGCTGGGCACGGTGTGGCCGTCCAACCCGTGGACGGCCGGCTACCGCCAGGAGAACGAGACCGTCAGCGAGCGGTCCGTCGGCTGGTTGTCCGGTTCGTGCCTGCTGATGCGTCGCGTCGCGTTCGACTCGATCAACGGCTTCGATTCCCGCTACTTCATGTACATGGAGGACGTCGACCTCGGCGACCGCCTGGGCAAGGCGGGATGGCTCAACGTTTACGTGCCCTCCGCAGAGGTCACTCACGCGAAGGGGCACGCCGCGGGCAAGCATCCGGAATTGATGCTGCCGGCGCACCATCAGAGTGCGTACCGGTTCCAGGCCGATCGCCATCCCCATTGGTGGCAGGCGCCGCTGCGGTGGGCACTTCGGGGAGGATTGGCGGTGCGGTCGAAGATCGCCGTGGCTGCCGCGGTCCGGGAACGACGCAGAAACCAGAACGAGGGGGGAACGACAGATGGCAATTGAGAAGACGACCGATGCCGTGGTGCTGGTCGGCGGTAAGGGAACGAGGCTTCGCCCGCTGACGTTGTCGGCGCCCAAGCCGATGCTGCCGACGGCGGGTCTGCCGTTCCTCCAGCATCTGCTGGCTCGGATCGAGGCTGCCGGGATCAAGCATGTCGTGCTCGGCACGTCCTTCAAGGCGGAGGTTTTCGAGGAGTACTTCGGGGACGGTTCCAAGCTGGGGCTCGAGATCGATTACGTCACCGAGACCGAACCGCTCGGCACCGGTGGCGGCATCCGCAACGTTCTGCCGAAGCTGCGCGGGGACCACGCGATGGTCTTCAACGGCGACGTCCTCGGCGGCACCGATCTGGGAGCGATCCTCGACACGCACCGCACCCGCGAGGCCGACGTCACCCTGCACCTCGTGCGGGTGGGCGATCCGCGGGCGTTCGGCTGTGTGCCCACCGATTCCGACGGCCGGGTGACCGCGTTCCTCGAGAAGACGCAGGATCCGCCGACCGACCAGATCAACGCCGGCTGCTACGTCTTCAAGCGCGAGATCATCGAACAGATCCCCGAGGGCCGTCCGGTGTCGGTGGAGCGTGAGGTGTTCCCGTCGCTGCTCGCCGGTGACGCCCGCGTCTACGGACACGTGGACTCGTCGTATTGGCGCGACATGGGCACTCCCGAGGACTTCGTGCGCGGTTCGGCGGATCTGGTGCGCGGCATCGCTCCCTCGCCGGCGCTCGACGGTCCCCGCGGCGAATCGCTCGTCCATCCGGGTGCGGGCGTCGCCCCCGGCGCACTGCTGATCGGCGGCACCGTCGTCGGCCGCGGCGCCGAGGTGGGTGCGGGCGCACGACTCGACGGTGCGGTGCTGTTCGACGGTGCCGTCGTCGAGGCCGGTGCGACCGTCGAACGGTCCATCATCGGATTCGGTGCGCGCATCGGTCCACGGGCCCTCGTGCGGGACGCGGTGATCGGTGACGGAGCCGATGTCGGTGCCCGGTGCGAGCTGCTGCGCGGGGCCCGGGTGTGGCCGGGCGTGACGCTGCCCGACGGCGGAGTGCGGTTCAGCACGGACGTGTGAGAGGTGCAGCGCTCCTAGCGCAGTCCGGCCAGGTGCACGAGGTGGTCGATCGTGGACTTCTCCGCGTTCGGCGGCAGTGCGTCCACCGGCCACCAGCGCAGATCCGTCGATTCGGAGCTACGCACGATGTGGGCGCCGGACCGCGCGCGGACCAGGAACCGGAGATCCAGGTGCCGGGTGGGCTGCCCGAGTGAGCACGTGATCGGATGGGTGTGCGCCGACAGCAGTTCGGGGTCGATCCGCAGGTCGGGAATCCCCGATTCCTCGCACGCCTCCCGCAGTGCGGCGTCGACGACGGTGTCGTCGGAAGGCTCACAGTGCCCACCCAATTGGATCCACCGGCCGACCCGGGGATGCAGGGTGAGCAGCACGTGACATCCTCCCTCGTCCAGGACGAGGGAGGACGCCGTGATGTGCCCGGGCGCATACTCACGCAGGCACCCGAGCGGCGCGGATGCGAGGAACGCAAGCATGGTGTGCCGCAACGATTCGTCGTTCTCATCGAGCGTCTTCCAGCCCTCGAGCGCGGCAGTGGCGGTGCGGTGCAGCGATTCGGCGCTCATCGTGTGTGGGTCATTTCTCGATGAGGGCGTCGCCGGGGTCGACGGGCCGGCGGGGTTCGAGTGGTTCGAGGGGGTAGCCGACGGCGATCGCGCCGAGCGGTTGCCAGTCGTCGGGCAGTCCGAGGACCCCGCGCACGGTGTCGGC